>DEIC01000026.1:0-435 GCA_002352285.1 Alphaproteobacteria bacterium UBA2784
GTTGAGCGTTTTCACCCAGCGTTTGGCAAGGTCGAGATATTTTTTGTCGGACGAGTGCTCAAACAGCGTCAGGGCTGCGCGCGCCATGAAGGCATAGTCGTCGAGCGTGCCCTTGCCGGTGCGCTTGCCATCGCGGAAGGAGTGCCAGAGGCGGTCGCCCTCGCCGAGTTTTTCAACGATGACATCAAAGGCGCGCGTGGCGGCGGCGATCCATTGCGGTTGCTTGAACACGACGCCTGCATTGGCAAGGGCGTGGATCATCATGCCGTTCCAGTCGGCCAGCGCCTTGTCGTCGCGGTTTGGATGCGTGCGGCGGTCGCGCGCCTTCAACAGCGCAAGACGGCAGCGTTGCAGGATGGCTTCCTGATCGGGCGCGAGGAATGCCATCGCCAGCAGGCGGTGGAGGATGGTGCGCCCCTCCCAATTGCCGGCAGA
>DEIC01000026.1:583-4410 GCA_002352285.1 Alphaproteobacteria bacterium UBA2784
GCCGCCCTGACACATGTTGTCGAGGCTGGTGACGACCGCCTGGCCGAAGGGCGGCTGTGCCGTGCGGATATAGGCGCGCCACAGAAGGTCGAGCGTCATCGGAACCGGAAACTTCGGCGAACCTTCCATGCCGCCGAAAAAGAGATCAATGCGCTGGGCGAGGCGGCGCGTGACCGGATCAAGAATGTTGGGGTCAACCTGGCCGGCAGCCTGCTTCGACCACAATTCTTCGAGACGCTGGCGGATGGAGGAGGTTGTCGTTGCAACCTTGTCCTTCTGCTCGCGATAGGCCTTGGCAATGTCGGTCAGAACCTTGGGAAAACCGACGCGGCCCTGACGGTCTTCGGGCGGAAAATAGGTGCCAGCGTAATAGGGCTCGCCCGCCGGTGTAAGGAACATGGTGAGCGGCCAGCCGCCCTGCTGTCCCATCATTCCCAAAGCCGCCTGATAGACCTGATCGATGTCGGGGCGCTCTTCGCGGTCGAGCTTGATGTTGACGAAGAGCTCGTTCATCAGGGCCGCGATTTCTGGGTTCTCGAAACTCTCATGCGCCATGACGTGGCACCAATGGCATGAGGCATAGCCGACCGAGAGCAGGATCGGCTTGTCGAGCGCCTGGGCCTCGGCAAAGGCGGCATCGCCCCACGGACGCCAATGCACCGGATTGTCCTTGTGCTGGAGCAGATAGGGACTTGTTTCACCGGCAAGCAGATTGGCTTTCGGGTTGGTGGCAGTCTGGGCAGCTTGGCTCATGTGCGCGTCGCCTTTTTGCGGCATTCAAAGGGCCGCTTTCCTCTTTCATCATTCCGGCTTGGCCGTTGGGGGCGCTTGGTCGCATAATCGGGCCTGCAAGTCCACGTTAAGGCCTGCCATTCTCCCTTGAGCCAAGAGACGAAACACGATGAAGGTTACGATCAATATCGACTGCACGCCTGCCGAAGCCCGGGCCTTNNATGGACCCCGAGACGCTGATCCGCACCTGGCTGCCGGTCGGCATGCAATTGGGCGCGCAGGGGCTGGGTCAGATCCAGAATCTGTTCTCGTCGATCGCGGGTGGCCGACCGACCAAGGCGAAACCGAAAGACGGCGAGAAGGCCTGATTTTCCTTGGGTGGGGCGGCGGTTCAGGCGGAGGGCATCTGTGCGCTTTCCTCGGCGCGCGGCCGCAGCGGCGTTGCCGTCATCCGCGCGTCGGGACGCGGTGTACGCGAGGCGGTGAGGAGGCTGTGCGGCAGCCTGCCGAAGCCGCGCCAGGCGATGCTGTGCCGCTTTGCGGGGCCTGATGGGGCGCCGATTGACCGGGGCCTTGCTCTCTGGTTTCCGGCGCCGGCGAGCTTTAGCGGCGAGGATGTCGCCGAATTTCACGTGCATGGCAGCAGCGCCGTGGTGGCGGCCATGCTGAAGGCACTGGGTGCTCTGGGCTTGCGGCTGGCAGTGGCGGGTGAATTTTCGCGGCGCGCCT
Organism: Alphaproteobacteria bacterium UBA2784; assembly: GCA_002352285.1. Taxonomy (GTDB): domain Bacteria; phylum Pseudomonadota; class Alphaproteobacteria; order Micropepsales; family Micropepsaceae; genus UBA2784. The sequence goes on from DEIC01000026.1 coordinate 2,045, forward strand.
TTGAGAACGGCAAACTCGACCTCACCCAGATTTCTGGCGTTGCCGAACTGATCGATTCGGAAACGGAAGGACAAAGGCGTCAGGCGCTGCAACGGGCCGAGGGGCGGGTTGCGCGGGCGCTTGCTGATTTTCGTGAGCGGTTGATCCGGGTTCTGGCGCCGGTCGAAGCGGTCATCGACTTTCCCGACGAAGATCTGCCGCAAGATGTGCTGACGGGTCTCGCCGCCGAGTTGGGTGCGCTGGCTGAGAACATCCGGGTGGGGATCGCCCGCCGCCATGCCGCCGAACTGGTGCGCGACGGGCTTAAGGTTGCGATCATTGGCGCGCCCAATGCGGGCAAGTCGTCGCTCCTCAATGCACTGGCCGGGCGCGAGGCCGCCATCGTTTCTACCATCGCTGGTACGACGCGCGACGTTCTGGAAGTGCATCTTGATGTGCGCGGTCATCGCGTGACGCTGGCGGATACGGCGGGCCTGCGCGAAACGCAGGATGTGATCGAGCGCGAGGGGGTGCGCCGGGCGCGGCTGGCGGCGGGAAGTGCCGATCTTCGCCTCGCCGTATTTGACCCCTTTGGTCGATTCGACTCCGTAACGGCGGACCTTTTGCAGCCGGGCGACCTTGTCATTTTCAGCCGGGCGGACATGCCGGGTTTCAAAGCGACCATCGATTCGGAAGTGTATCGATCTTTGAATCGATTCAATCCCTTGGCCGTTTCGGCGGTGTCGGGAGAGGGCCTTGGTCTGTTGCAGGAGGCTTTGGCCGCTCGCGCCGATGCGCTGACCGCGGGGGCGGAAGGTGCGCTGGCGCTGCATCTGCGTGAAGAGCACGCGCTTCAGGGCGCGGTTGACGCACTGGAGCGGGCGCGCGGCCAGCTGCAGCGGGGCGAAGCCGCCTTCGAACTCGCCGCCGAAGACATCCGGCTGGCCCTGCATGCGCTTGCCCAGGTAGCGGGCCGCGTGGATGTCGAAGAGGTGCTGGACCTCATCTTCTCCTCGTTCTGCATCGGGAAGTGAGGGGGGTGGTCCGATTCTTCCTATCAGCCTCCGCCCGCGCCTTCGCGCGGGGGTGAGCGAAGCGCAAGGCGATGCCTTCGCATCGCGGGTGAGGGAAGCGGCGGAAGTCAAAAGCCCCCACCCAGATCGCGAGGGCGATCTCTTGCGCTCCGCTCACCCCCGCCAAGGCGGAGGAGGTAGAAAATCCCTCTCTCTGTTTCACGTGAAACGGAGTCACCTTTGAGGCCACGGCTCTTGCAACCTTCAGCACCCTCGCCTAAGGGACCGCGCCATGAGCCAAGCGTCCTCCTTTGATGTCATCGTGATCGGTGGCGGCCATGCCGGCACAGAGGCGGCGGCCGCTGCGGCGCGCATGGGGGCGCGTACGGCGCTTCTCACCCATTCGGCGGCAACGATTGGCGCGATGTCGTGCAATCCGGCTATTGGCGGATTGGGTAAGGGTCATCTGGTGCGCGAGATTGATGCGCTGGATGGCATCATGGGCCGCGCCGCTGATCTGGGCGGCATCCAGTTCCGGCTGCTCAACCGCTCGAAAGGCCCGGCTGTGCGGGGTCCGCGCGCGCAGGCCGACCGCAAGCTCTATGCGCAGGCAGTGCAGCACTTGCTGGCGGCAACGCCCAATCTTGAAGTGGTCGAGGGTGCGGTCACAGGCTTGCTGCTTGATGCAAGCGGTGTGGTCAGCGGCGTTGAAACAGAAGACGGGCGCAAGCTGCGTGCGGGCGCGGTGGTTCTGACTACGGGCACGTTCCTCAACGGCCTCATCCATATTGGCCGAAAACGCGTGGCGGCGGGGCGCGTGGGCGAGGCCCCTGCCCTCCACCTTTCCGAGCAGCTTTACGGGCTTGGCCTGCGCATGGGGCGCCTCAAGACCGGAACGCCACCGCGGCTCGACGGGCGCACGATCAATTGGGCGGCGCTGGAAGTACAGCCAGGCGATGATCCACCCGAACCCTTCTCGTTCCTGACCGACCGCATCGCCAACAATCAGGTGCCGTGTCACATCACGCGCACGACGGCTGAAACTCATGCGATCATCCGCGCGAACCTGGCGGATGCACCGCTCTATAGCGGTCAGATCTCGGGCGTGGGTCCGCGCTATTGCCCGTCGGTCGAAGACAAGGTCGTGCGCTTTGCCGAAAAGGACAGCCATCAGATCTTCCTTGAACCGGAAGGGCTTGATGATCCGACGATCTATCCCAATGGCATCTCGACCTCGCTGGATGAGGAGGTGCAGCGCGCCTTCCTTGCGACCATTCCCGGGCTTGAGAATGCGCATGTGATCCGCCCCGGCTATGCCATCGAGTATGACTATGTGGACCCGCGCGAACTCTTGCCCACGCTGATGACCAAGCG
>DEIC01000006.1 GCA_002352285.1 Alphaproteobacteria bacterium UBA2784
TGGTCATCGGGTCTTGGGGCGGATCAGGCCCTCTTGCACAACAGACGCAACCAGCTTGCCATCGCGCGTAAAGACAAGGCCGCGATTGAAGCCGCGCGCGCCTGAGGCTGCGGGTGAATCCTGCGCATAAAGCAGCCATTCATCGGCACGGAAAGGGCGGTGGAACCACATCGCGTGGTCAAGGCTTGCTGTAATCAGCTTGCCGTCAAACCAGCTGACGCCGTGCGGCAGGATGCAGGTATCGAGGAGCGACATGTCGGAGGCATAGGCAAGAATGCACTGATGCAGCCTGGGATCATCGGGCAGCTTGCCATTGGCCTTGACCCAGACATGCTGTTGCGGCGGCAGCTTGGGCGGCTTGATGATCGCGACGCGCTCNNGGCAGATCCTTTGCCCACTCGGCGCGCATCTGGGTTTCGGGCGGCAAATCCTCCGGCATCGGCACTTTGGGCATATCGAACTGATGCTCGTATCCCTCTTCCTGCACATGGAATGAAACGCCCATGTGAAAGATCGGGCGTCCGTGCTGAATGGCAACGACGCGCCGCGTCGTGAAGCTGCCGCCATCGCGGCTGCGGTCCACCTCGTAAAGGATTGGCGCCTTGGGGTCGCCGGGCAGGATGAAATAGGCGTGAAGCGAATGTGCGAGCCGGTCTTCGACCGTGCGCGAGGCCGCCACCAGCGCCTGTCCCAGCACCTGGCCACCAAAGACGCGCTGCGAGCGCTCCTTCGGGCTGACGCCACGGAAAATGTTTACCTCGATCGGTTCGAGATCGAGAATTTTGAGAAGGTCGTCGAGCGGGGTGTTCACGGCGGGATTCGTTCATTGCAGGGCGGAAGAGGCCGGGTTATGGCCGCAACGCCGCCAGCTTGTCAAAGCACCTGACTTGGTGCGTCCGGGCCATGTATCCGGGACATGTATCCGGGCCATTCAACCCGCCCGAAAATCTGCCATAGTTCCGGTCCAGAAAGTGACGCGTGACCGGGCAGCAGCGCATCGCATGAGTTCGCAAGGTACAGCAAAGCAGCAGGGCATGCTGGCGGGAAAGCCCCGCGCGGCCAATGCCGCTGTCGTGGGGGATGCGGCGTCCCTGTTGCGCATCCATGAGCGCAACCTCAATGCCGTGATCTGGGAACGCCAGTTGCCGCGCTTCTTTCTTGCCTATGCCAAGGCGCTGGCGCGCCACAATCTGGATGAGGAGCACCGCTTTGCGCTGGGCGTCGCGCCCGCCCGGCTGCAGCAGATTGTTGACCGGGTTTCGCCTGCGCCGTCGTCGGGCAGGCGTGCGCTTGTCAGTGACATGGCGCAGCTTGTGACGCTTTATGCGCGGATCGCCGGGTGCAGCGCAGTCTTTGTGCGGCTGGAAGCGGTTGCAGGTGACGCAAGCTCACGGTTTCACGTTGACTGGCTCGGCCTTCGCCTGCTGGTCAGCTATGCCGGGCCGGGCACGCAATATCTGCCGGAATGGGCGATTGATCGCGATGCGTTGATGACCAACCCTGACGCCATCTGCAAAAACACCAACGCCATTGCGCAGGTGCCGACGGGATCCGTCGCCCTGTTCAAGGGTTCAGGCTATGCCGGGCAGACGGGATTTGGCGCCGTGCATCGCTCGCCACCGCTGTCGGCAGGAAATGAGCGAAGGCTTGTGTTCGTCATCAACGCTGCCTAGGGCGAATGCGGCGGCGGCAGAACTGCGCCACCCGCTGCGTCAGCTGCTGCATCCGGGCGCGGATCACCAATGCGGATGAATTTCAGCGTCTGAATGAACGCTGCTTCGGCGACGCCGCCGTCAAAGGCAGCGTTGTCGCGGCCACGGAAAATCCAGGCATCCGCGGGATCGTTCGATGGCCTGATGTCAAAGCCATGTGCCGCATCAAACTCCAGAAGGGCGAGCGGCGCCGGGCCATCGGCATCATCGGCAAACTTGCGGCAGGCGGCTGCATCGCCCTCATCGTCCATGGCAATCAGCATTTGCAGGGACGTGTCGCTCGTCCAGCCCTCGATGGACGGGCAAGACGGATAGATGATGGTGGTAGCGCGAAAGGCGGGATCGGCGCCATGCGCCTTGCCGATGGCCTCGATCACGCCCAAGGCCGCATGCGACCACCCAACAAGGTGGATGCGTTCCTTCATGCCGCGAGATGACTGGCGCATGGCGGACGCGGCGCGATCAATCTCGCCAGCCATCATCGCCGCATCTGCATAGGCTGCACAGCCGGGATGACCGGGCCAGGCGCCGCGCCATGCGATGAGGCCAACAAAGAGGCCTTCATCCGCCAGCCGTTTGGCGAAGCGTTCATAGTGCGGGGCGCCGCTGCCTTCACCGGGTTCGAGGCAGCCGGGAATGAGTATGACAACGGGATAGCGCGCCTCACCATCCTCTGCGCCTTGCGGCAGAAACGTGCGCAGGAAGGGTGGCTCAACAGGCGGCGGCGGAGGCTCGGTTGCGCAGGCTGTGGCAATCAGCAGCGATGCCAGGGCAACGGCGCGCCTAACAGCAAAAATCTGCACTGGTCGCCCCCTTGGCGTGCGGGTCGAGATCGAACACGTCGGCTTCGCACATATCGGTCAACTTCTTGTCAAAGCGGAAGCGGCGCGAAGCGCCCTCAGCGTAAACCGCAACCACCGTTTGAAGCGGTGCGCAGCCCGGTGTCGTGCAGACCACTTCATTGACGGAGACCGTGATCTCATCGTTCAGGCTGAAGCGGGTGAAAAACCAGTCGATGATCTGATGGCGCAAGAGCATTGATGACGCCGCATCTGCGGATTGCGGGCCGAAGTTGCGAAGTGACAGCCCGGACAGGTTTGATGCACGCAAGGCGTCGGCCATGTGATCCCTCTTGCCCGGCTTCGATAGCAAGTGTGGGGCGGGGTGGCAATCTGGCGTGATGTTTACCGTGTTGCGGCGAATGCGGCGGCGTAATGGCGCACAAGTCGCTCGATCACGGCTGAAACTGACGCGGCCTTCGCTTCGTCAAAGGTCCAGGGCGCAGCGTCCTGCATATAGGTTTCCTGCACCAGCTCAAGCTGCACGGAATAAATGTTTGCGGCCGGGTCGCCATAGTGACGGGTGATGTAGCCGCCCTTGAAGCGGCCATTGACGATGGCGGTGTAGCCCGCCTCTGACGCAAGGCGCGCCAGATTGTTGGCGATGCGGGCGGGGCAGGTGGCGCCGTCATTCGTGCCGATGTTGAAGTCGGGCAGGCGGCCGGCAAAAAGCTGCGGTACTGTTCCGCGGATCGAGTGCGCATCCCAGAGCAGGGCATGACCATGGCGCGCCTTGGCGGCGGCCAGCGTTTGAGCAATCTGGCCGTGATAAGGTTGCCAGATTGCCGTGCGCCGTTCTGCGATTTCTGCGGGCGATGGTTCTGCGCCCTCCTGCCACAATGGCGCGCCATCAAAGGTTTCGACCGGACACAGGCCTGTATTGCGCTGGCCGGGATAAAGCGCCTTGCCATCAGGCGGGCGGTTGAGATCGATCACATAGCGCGAATGGGTGGCAACCAGCAGTGAGGCGTCGATCGCGCGGGCAAATTGATAGAGGCGGTCAATATTCCAGTCTGTGTCTGCGATGGCCCGACCGTGAGCGGTCATGCGCGCGGCAAGTTCCGGCGGCACGTTTGTGCCCGCATGCGGCGCGCTGATGAGAAGCGGTCCGCTGCCCGGTACAAAGGTGAAGGGCGGTGTTGTCATCTGCCCCACAGGTCGCTGAAGCTGCCCTGCGGCGTGGCCTTGTTGGCCGTGACAAGCAGATTGCCGCTCTCGACAAGAGTTTTGGCTGCTTCGATGTCGGTCGCGATCAGGCGGTCTCGCTCATAGAAGGGCACACGTGCACGCAAGGCACTCATCACCTCCTCCAGCATCGGCGAGGAGCGCGCGGGGCGGTGAAAGTCGATACCTTGGCCTGCCGCAAGCAATTCTATCGCGCACATGGCAGCCAGATTGTCGGCCAGCGCATGAAGGCGGCGCGCGGCAAAGGTTGCCATGCTGACGTGATCCTCCTGATTGGCGGAGGTGGGCAGAGAGTCGATGCTGGCGGGATGGGCAATGTGCTTGTTCTCGCTGGCAAGAGCGGCCGCCGTGACTTGCGCGATCATAAAGCCGCTGTTCAATCCGCCATCGCGCACCAGAAAAGCGGGAAGCCCGCTCATCTTGGGATCAATCAAAATAGCAAGACGGCGTTCTGACAATGCGCCGACTTCGGCCATGGCAATCGCCATGGCGTCGGC
>DEIC01000055.1 GCA_002352285.1 Alphaproteobacteria bacterium UBA2784
CGGCAGCGCGGTGTAGTGCAGATGGTGCGGGCCCGCCCAGATATAGATGAAGATGAGCGACCAGAAGTGCACGATCGACAGGCGATACGAATAGACCGGACGCTCTGCCCGCTTCGGTACGAAGTAGTACATGATGGCAAGGAAGCCAGCGGTGAGGAAGAAGCCCACCGCGTTATGGCCATACCACCACTGCGTCAGCGCGTCCTGCACGCCGGCAAAAACCGGATAGCTCTTCACCGACAGGAAATCGACCGGCAGCGCCAGATTGTTGACGACATGCAGGAGTGCAATCGTCACGATAAAGGCGAGATAGAACCAGTTGGCCACATAGATATGCGGCTCCTTGCGCTTCCACAGCGTGCCAAGGAACACCAGCAGATAGACAACCCACACGATCGTCAGCCACAGGTCGACATACCACTCAGGCTCGGCGTACTCCTTGCTCTGCGTGATGCCAGCCAGATAGCCAGTCGCCGCCAGCACGATGAAAAGCTGATAGCCCCAGAACACGAACCAGCCCGCAATGCCGCCGGCCAGACGCGCCTTGCAGGTGCGTTGCACGACATAGAACGAAGTCGCGATCAGCACATTGCCGCCGAAAGCGAATATGACCGCCGAGGTGTGCAGGGGCCGCAGCCGGCCAAAGTTCAGTTCGGGAAGCGCCGGGAAGTACAGGAGATCGGGATAGGCAAGCTGAAGGGCGATGATGACGCCGACCAGAAGCCCCGCAACGCCCCAGAACAGGGAGGCAATCGCACCTGCCCTGACCACGCCATCGAAATATCCGTCTTCGGTTGCCCTGGCGCCGCTTCCATAGGAGCGGAGCAGCAGCACAAAGCCGGCGACGCATCCCGCAAAGAACACGGTCGCGTGGAACGCAAACAGCGGATCCTCTGTTTGCTGCGCCGCAAGCAGCGAGCCGACAAGGAAGACGGCCAGCACGAGCCCGGTCAGCCAATAGTCGAAATGGCCCCGGCTCTGCCGCGCTGGACCGCCCGGCATGGTATTGGTTGACATAGGTTCGATCCCCTCTTCACGGATCACGCGAAACCACGGGCAACGCCCGGAGAGTCGCGTGGAAGTGCGGGCGGAGTGGACCCGATCCGGGCTGCGTTCATCTTGATCTTTGTCAAGGCGCGCCAAAAGCTTGCAGCCCATGCTTCGGGCGATTTTGCCGCACACGCACGGTTCAGAGAGGTTAGAATGATTCTCGTGAAGAGCGCCGCATTCCCGGTGTGGAAAGAGGCTGCGCGTCTTGCCGCATCCGCGCTGCTTGCCGGCATCTCTGCAACCTTTTTTGTGTTGGGCATCATCACCATGCAGGCCGAAGGCAGTGTCTTCTGCCTCTTGAGCCCGGCAATGGCACACTGCGGCTGGTGCCTGGCTGGTGCACTCACCGCCCTCGGCGCCGTCATTGCCGCAGCGCCCGCTTCCGGCCCGTCGTCTGCTTAAGCAGATATTTACGCAAGCCCTGCACGCTCGCGGCATGAATCGCTGGAATTGCAAGCGTTTTCATGCCGTTGACAAGGCGGCAAACCCGCCTTCATTCTCCGGCATCCTGACTGGCCGCATACCCACACCGGGGCTGGGGTGCGCCTGAGGGATCACTGAATACCCTTGCCTTTTCTTCGTGCAGGCGAACAGACAGGGACTTGCGGCTTGACCTCGGAAATCAACTCAGGCGATGCGGGCGTATTGAAGCGCCTCCAGAAACTGGAAAAGCGCATGGAGCGGCGCGTGCGCCGTCGTGCGGAATCCTACCGCTTCGTTCCCGGTGAACGCCGTGGCCAGCCCTCGCCCCTGGGCATGGCGGCCCGCGCCGCTGTCATGCCGGAGCAGGAGCAGCGCTGGCTGCGCGCCAGCGGCATCCTTGCGCTCGCTGCGCTTGCCGGGATCATGTTTGTCTGGACTGCGATGACGATGAAGACGTCGCGCCCGACTTATGTCGAGCATTCCGCCGACGGCATCGTTGCCGTATTTGCCTCAGACCGCCTGGCAACAGTTGCGCCGCGCATGGCGGGCCTTTCTGGTTACGCACCGTTCGAGTTCTCACCCTCTTCCAGCGCCGAGATGATTGAGGAGCAGGCTTTCCTGCCAGAGCTTGATGGTCTTTATGCCGGTCCCGAGGGGCCTGGCGATGCCATCGATCCCTTTGGCGGCCGCGTGCGCATGGTGACCGTGTCATCAGGCGATACGCTGGCGGGCCTGCTGGGTCAGGCGGGTGTGCAGCGGGCTGATCAGGTCGCAGTCCTCGACGCGCTTGCGCCCGTCTATCAGCCACGCAACATCCGCGCCGGATACCGCATTCGCATCGAATTTGCCGATGACGGCGCCAATCGCGCAATCGCAATCGCCAGCGGCACCGCTGATCCCGATACGCAGTCAGAGCCGCCGCGCGCCCTTGCCCGCATTTCATTCAAACCGGCGGTTGACAAGGAAATCGTTGTCGAGCGCAACGCCGAGGGCGTGTTTGTTGCCACTGAAAAGCTGATGCCGCTGACCCAGCGCACGTTCCGCGCCAGCGGCATCATTGATTCAAGCCTCTTCATGTCGGCGATGGCGGCGGGCGTGCCCGACGCAGTGACGGTCGAGCTGATCCGCATGTTCAGCTATGACGTGGACTTCCAGCGCGAAATCCATACCGGCGACAGTTTTGAAGTCTATTTTACCCGCTTCTACAACGAGTTTGGCGAGCCGGTGAAGTCTGGCTCCATCATGTATGGCGCGCTGACGCTTTCCGGGCAGAAGATCGCGCTTTACCTGTTCACGCCGTCTGATGACGGCATTGCAGATTATTTTGATCCCAATGGCCGCAGCTCGCGCAAGTTCCTGATGCGCACACCGGTTGATGGCGCCCGCATCTCCTCTGGCTACGGCATGCGCCGCCATCCGACATTGGGCTATTCGAAAATGCACCGCGGGACCGACTTTGCGGCGCCCACTGGCACACCGATCATGGCAGCGGGCAGCGGCACGATTGAGTTTGCGGGCCGCAACGGCAGCTACGGCAATTATGTGCGCATCCGGCACAACGACGAGTACAAGACGGCGTACGCGCATATGTCGCGCTTTGGTCCCGGCATCACCAAGGGCGTGCGCGTGCAGCAGGGCCAGATCATCGGTTATGTCGGCTCGACCGGGCGCTCCACCGGCCCGCACCTTCATTACGAGGTGCATCTGAACGGCGAACAGGTCAATCCGATGGGCGTGAAAATGCCGACGGGCCGCAACCTGCAGGGCGAGTTGCTGGAAGCCTTCCTGGCCGAGAAAGCGCGCATCGATGCCGACATGGCCGATACGCCGATCAGTGCGCCCGTGGAGTCTGCCGGCGAACCCTCACTGCGCGGCAGCCGGAGCGAATAATCGGCATTCTACTCGCCGCCGCCTGCGTCCCTGAACTGCCGCAACTGATGCATGCGCACATGCAGGATTGCGACGATACCAATGCGCCCGCGTGAGAGATTGCGCCAATAGACAAAGTGCTGGCCATAGCGCGCATAGGAACCGTCAACGCCGAATTCAGCCGGAATGCGCCGGGAGGTGACTGTGCCGCGCGCAATGGCCTCAAAGCAGCGAAACAACCCTTCGATGTAACGTCGGGCCTGGACTGCGCCGTACCTGTCGAGTGTATAGCAATAGATGCTGTCGGCCTGTGACGACGCGCGGGGGCTGAGCCAGGCGCGACTCACGGCGACTTCTGGCGCCGGTTGCGCGCGATCAGCATTTCGGCCGTCTCGGTACGATAACTTCGCTCGGGCGCGGCAAAGGAAAGCGCAAGTTCCGCCTTCAATCGCGCAAAGGATTCTTTTTCCGTGCGCTCCATATCCTTGCGGATGAGATCACGCACATACTCACTGACATTTTCATACGTCCCCTGCTCTCCGATGCGGTCACTGACAAAAGCGCCAAGTTCGGCGCCAAGCCGCACGGTCATTGTCAATGGGCGATTCATGGGCAGGCTCCGGAAGGTCAGACGGCATGCGTACACAATATCACCAATATTGTGTACACGCCAGACGATCAGCCCGTCGCAATGTATTCCTTGAGTGACTGCGCTTCATGGATCGCATCGTCGATCCGGCGTTTGACCACGTCGCCAATCGAGATGATGCCGCGCAGCTGGCCGCCCTCGACCACGGGCAGATGCCGGAAGCGGCCCTGGGTCATCTTTTCCATCAGGTCTTCAGTGGTTTCTGCCAGCGCACAGGTGACCACATTCGCCGTCATGAATTCCTGAACCGGCTTTTCCAGCGCCGCCGTGCCACCGCGCGCCAGCGCCGCCACGACATCACGCTCCGACAAAATGCCGCAAACACCGCCTGCCTCGCCCAAAACAACGACGGCGCCGATGCGATGCTTGGCCAGCGTGCGCGCGGCATCGTGCAGCGTATCGGCCGGCCGGATGGTAACGACATCCGACCCCTTGTGTTTGAGGATGCTTGAAACCGACATGAGCCACCTCCCTTGCGCGTGGTGCGCGAGGAAGCCCGGCGGCCATAAGGGCCGCAGCAGGGCCTCTTACGCACGACAAGGGTGGAAGCGTGACCCTGTTTTCGTGCCGCGTAAAGCCTTGACAGGCCGCCAAAAGCCACTTTGGCCCTTGCCATTTGGGGGCCAAAAAGGCGAAAAGACGCGTCCCGAACGGGCGGTTATCACGCCTGTGCGGACCTGTGGCATGGCGCTGTGGCCGAGAGGCTGAAGGCGGCGG
>DEIC01000070.1:0-155 GCA_002352285.1 Alphaproteobacteria bacterium UBA2784
CGCTTTGACCCCGCGCGCGAAGTGCGCTTCTCGACCTATGCCGGCTGGTGGATCCGCGCATCAATCCAGGACTTCGTGCTGCGCAACTGGTCGATTGTGCGTACCGGCACGACCGCTGCCCACAAATCTCTTTTCTTCAATCTGCGCCGCCTGCG
>DEIC01000070.1:246-6700 GCA_002352285.1 Alphaproteobacteria bacterium UBA2784
AAATGCCTCTCGCCGCGCGAGCTTTCCATCATCCGCGCCCGACGGCTGGCGGAAGAAACCCGCACGCTGGAGGAGCTGGGCGAAAAACTCGGCATCTCAAAAGAGCGCGTGCGCCAGATCGAAGTGCAAGCCCTGAAAAAGCTGAAAGACGCACTGATCGCCCGCGTTGGTGATCCCGTCGCGGCGGGCCTGCTCACCGCCTAAGGCAGGACTTGCAGCGCAAGGGCAGACGTCACGCGCATCTGCGGCCCGGCGCGATCTCCCACAAAACCGCGCACCACCACGCGCCTGCCCTCAAGCGCGCGCACATCATCAAGCAATGCGCCAAAGCGTTTGATGTCGCCGCGCGCGATGAAGACGGAAAAATCCGTCCGCCAGTCATCACCGAAATCAAGAAACACGCCATCGCTCAACACCAGCGCGCGCGTGATGACACCTTCCGCGATGGCGTAGCGGCCGATCATGCCACCCATGGCATCGGCCGCCTGCACATCGTCGTTGCCACGCGCCGCCTCACGCACCAGCAATTGGGCAGCGCACACCTCACTACCCCGCCGCGGCATGACCAGCGCCGCGCCGTCATCGACCAGCTGCGCCTGCAACCAGACTTCGCCACCATCGCGCGCAAAAAAAATCTGGGCGATCAGCCTGCCGTGGCGGTCGGGCGCATCATCTTCGGCCACATAGCGGATAAATGCGCCTTCAAGTGTCGTGGGCCATGCGGCATCGGGGCGAAGCACGATGGTGCCCGGCAAGAGGCGTACGCCGTTTGCCAGCACCAGCGCGCCTTCTTCCACCCGCGCCACCACCACAGGCACACCGGATGGCACAACACAGGCCGCAGCATCTGCCGCCGCCATCAAGCTCATCGCTGCAAGAAGGACGCGGTGCAAGGTTGAACCTTCGCAGAAAAATGGCGTGCCTGAAATTTAGTGGGCCCGAGATGCAGTAATCGAAAACTTCAAACCCAATGCGTGCATCACGCGGATGACAGTGCCGAACTTAGGGTTCCCCTCGCTGCTGAGCGCCTTGTAAAGGCTTTCTCTGGACAGACCGGCTTTCTTGGCGATCTGCGCCATGCCGCGGGCACGGGCAATCGTGCCGAGCGCCCTGGCGATAAAGGCCGGGTCCTGGGTTTCCAGCGCCTCTTCCATGTAGGCATTGATCGCTTCTTTGCTGTCGAGATATTCGGCAGAATCAAAGAGGGTCGTTTTGGTTTTCTTGCTTGCCATGTTTCAATCCTCAAGGCCGGAAGCGAGCATTTTCGCAGTCTTGATGTCCTTGACTTGCGTGCCCTTATCGCCGCCGCACAACAGGACAACGATCATTCTTCCCCGTCTCACAAAGTAAACCCGGTAGCCGGGTCCGAAATGAAGTCGAAGCTCGCTGACACCTTCTCCCACGGGCTGCACGTCGCCAAAATTGCCGAGAGCCAATCTGTCAATCCTCGCGGCGATCCTGGCTCTTGCGCCAGCATCGCGCAGCCGCAACAGCCACTCAGAAAACACTGTCGTCTTGCGAATTTCTAACACGGGGAAGAGTATCCTATAGGATACGTGTTGTCACGCGGCAAAGTTTGGGTTCACAAAAGATCAAATCGTCCCCCATGCCTCCGGTATGGACATGGAAAAAATGGCGTGCCCGGAGAGATTCGAACTCCCGACCCGCTGCTTAGGACGCAGCCGCTCTATCCACCTGAGCTACGGGCACGCATGAAGAAGGCGGGCGAAAGCTATCAAAGTGCTTTCGCCCGCGCAAAAGAAACGGAGTGGACTAGCGCCGCTTTGAGTGAGCTTTCCCACTCTCGCTCTCAACCAAACGCTCTTGAAGAAGCATCACTTGCATCCGCATGTGCAAATTGGCCCAGTGCTTGCGATCCTTGCCCAACGCGTCTGGATTTCGCTTTCCATCGCGAGTCATGAGATAGGTGTCCTCCACCAACGTTGGTCCGGCTTCTCTCCAAGCCTTGAGCACTTTAGCAAATCCACCGCGCCACCGCGCAAACCCTGTCTTGGGATCGACTTCGACGTAGGTACGGAACGCCGCAAGGATCGGAAACGCGGCACCTTTTGTGAGGCGATATTTGGCGCTCGGCAGAGCCGCAAACGGAAAGTCGAATGCCTTCCGCCTCTCCGAGGCCTCCTCGATGATGTTCATCTTGCCGGCGCTACCCCCAGCCTCGTTCCTCATCTCACGAAAGTCGCGACGGATGTGGTCATACAATTCCATCGCATTGCGGAGTAACGGCATCAACCGATAGTAAGTGCTCTTCTGTTTGCTCTTCAAGTTCGCGCGCACATCCGCAGCAAATTTTTCCAGAGGCTTGCTCCACTTTTCATATGCAGAAATTGGGTGCCTCGTCATGCTGACGTCATTTGGATAGTCAAATACATTGAAGAGCTCTAAGACCGAAATCAGGTCACGAACATCGTACTCTTTGTCGTCGCTCTCGTTCCAAGAGATCAAGCCTGCATACGAAGTCTTCCCGACCTCGTCCTTGAGCCAGTCGAATACACCTTCAATATTATAGATAGACTGCGATGCAACCTGGATGCCCGTGTTCAAGCCACGCGCGATGTCGCTCACCAAATCTGATGGAATGGCAGTGCGAACAAAAACTTCGACATGTTGCTCTGCAGGAACAGTCCCTTCACGGTTTGCTTCTTCAATAATCTTCGCCGTGTGGGCTCCGTCTACAATCCCGCCCTCTTCGTCATCGATTGTAAGTTCAAATAAGCGACTGTCCTTGTCGACCATCTTGACGGAGTCCGCCAAGATAGTGATGCCCTTGTTCATCAAGTCAAAGGTTCCCCTGGTGGCCGTTTGCCCATCCAGACTGTGCCGGACTTCACGATAGACGCGGCGGTTCAATCCGACCGGATCTCGAGCGTTGGCAGATGTGCTAATGCCGAAGGGAAACTCCTTCGCCGCAACAGTCAGCCAGAATTTTTCGATGGTCGGGAAAACAGGGTGCGTGACACGACGCACTTCAACCGCACGAATGCGGTGCGTACTCTTGGGCATGTTTCATCTCCTCAACGCCGACGATGCGGCTTTGTTTGCAACGCTGCGCGCACGATGACGCCAGCGAATCGAGATTTTAGCTCAGCTTGAGAATCAGACCAAGGCTTTTGTGATGCCAGTGCCAGTCATTGGTTTCAGCGCAACAGAACTCCTAATGCCGCTTCAGGCGCCGCAAGGGTGTCACCACCGGCACCCCGTTGCTCACACCCAGCGAAGCCTCGACCCCGAACACGCTTTCCAGATTCTGCTTGGTCAGCACATCGCCCGGCGGGCCATCGGCCAGCACGCGTCCGCGATGCACCAGCGCAAGGCGATGGCAGAAGCGCCGCGCCAGCGAAAGATCATGCATGACGGCAATCACGGCCGCACCGCGCGCCGCCTCCTCTGCCAGCACGTCGAGCACCTGCAGCTGATGCGCAGGGTCAAGCGACGCCGCAGGTTCATCCGCGATCAGGATGTCAGCCTCCACCGCCAGCGCCCGCGCCATCAGCGCCAGCGCACGCTCGCCCCCTGAAAGTGACGACATCACGCGGTCGGCCAGATGCGCCGCATCGGCACGGTGGAGCGCGCGCGCAATCGCCGCCTCGTCTGTGGGCGAAAGGCGCTGAAAGGGCGAAAGATGCGGCATGCGCCCCAGCGCCACCAGACGCGCCACTGTCAGCGGCCAATGCACCTGACCACCCTGCGCCAGATAGGCAATGCGCCGCGCCCGCAATGCAGGCTTGATCGCGGGCATCAGCACGCCGTCAAGCATCACCGCGCCACGCTGCGGCGCGATCAATCCGGCCATCGCACGCGCCAGCGTCGTCTTGCCTGCGCCATTCGGCCCGGCGATGCCCAGAAACGTGCCACCGCTGATTTCAAGATCAACCTGATCGAGCACGCATTGGCCGCCAAGGTCAACGCCCAGCCTGTGAAGCGAAAGCACGCTCATGGAGATAACCGCCGCGTCGCAAAGAGAAGCCAGAAAAAGAAGGGCGCACCAATGAGCGCCGTCACCACGCCCAGCATCAATTCAGTTCCCGTGGGCGCAAGCCGCACCAGAAGATCGGCCGCAATGACCAGCGCCGCGCCGCCAATGGCCGAGGGCAGGATGAGCCGCCCCGGCACGTGACCGGCAAAGGGGCGGATGAGATGCGGCACGATAAGACCTACAAAGCCCACACCGCCTGCCGCCGCGACTGCACCTCCCACACAAAGGGCCGTTCCGGTGACGACGAGCACGCGCAGACGCACCAGACGCACGCCTAAGGTCGCTGCCGTCTCCTCACCCAATGTCAGCGCATCAAGCCCGCGCGCGGAAAAAAGCAGCAGCGCGATGCCGCAAAGAATGGCGGGCAGTGCGAGGCCCACATCTTCCATGGAACGGTTCTTGAGTGAACCCAGAAGCCAGTTCACGAACTCGGCCAGCGCAAAGGGATTGGGCGCCAGCCCAAGCGCAAGCGAGGTAAGCGCCACTGCCAGACTTGAAATCGCAACCCCCGCCAGAATGAGCGTGAGCGTCGAGGCCTCGCGCGCCGCAATCAGCACCAGCACCATGGCGGCAGCAAATGCGCCCGCAAACGCCATCACTGGCACCAACGCAGGCGATACCGCACTGATGCCGAAATAGATCGCCACCACCGCGCCCAGCGCCGCCGACGATGAAATGCCGGTGACGCCCGGATCAGCCAGCGGATTGCGGATCAACCCCTGCAAGGCCGCTCCCGATGCGGCAAGCCCCGCCCCCACCAATGCCGCGAGCAATAGGCGCGGCAGCCGGATTTCCTGCATGATGATGGCGGCTGCATCGCTGCCGCCGCCAAGCCCGCGCACAATCTCGCCGAATGAAAGCGCAACCGGCCCCGCGCCAAGGCTGACAAGCGCACTGACGCACAAGAGTGCGATCAGCACACCATAAAGCCGAAGGGGTGAGGCCGGTTGCATCATGCCCTCACCGCGACAATTTGAGGCCAACCATCAAAGATGGCCCGGCCACGTTGAACCCGGCGACAGTCTGATAATGCGCATCGAGAAGATTGTCGCCGCGCACGAAAAGCGCCACTTCGTCAGACAGGTTCCACGCCGCATCGGCCCCCACGATTACGTAATCGGGCAAATCTGTGCGGAAGATGAAGAAGCCGTCTTCTGTGCCCGCAGCGCCCGAGGCGGTAAGCGCAATATGCCCGCGCCCTTCTGCCAGATCATGTTGCAGTCGCGCGCCAAACATGTGCTCTGGCCGCCGCGCGCGCGGCAAACCATCTTCTGCATCATTGGAAGCCACAGTGGCGTCGGTAAAGGTGTATGAAAGGTCGAGCCGGGCAAAATCGCCAAGCGCCGCCGAAAGCGCAAACTCAACGCCCTGCGACAGCGATGTGGAATCCGACTGGATGTAGGTNNTTTCCTCAACAAGACCCTGATTGCCGGAGAACGCATCCAGCCGCTCAAACAGGCTGGGCGCGCGAAAACCCGTGCCGATGCTGGCGTGGATACGCGCGCGCTCTGCGCCGCCAAAGACATCGGCAAAATGCGCTGCCGTCGCGCGAACCGAGAAGTGCCCGCCGGAACTCTTCTCATGGTCATAACGCCCGCCCAGTGACACGAAGAAATCTTCGCCCGCCTGACCTGACCATTCGCCAAACACGCCAAAGATCTCGCGCGCCGCATCAATGGCATCGGTTGTGGCTTCCTCCCGCTCAAAATCACCGCCAGCAATCAGCGTGCCGTCAAATAATTCCGCCTGCAGCTGATACTCGCCGCGCAGGCGCAACCCGTCAAAGCGCGACCCGAAAATGAAGGAGGCGCCATTGGCATAGTCGGCACGGTTCTGCGACACCACGCTGAAGGACGCCAGATGCGACACACCGCCCTCGGGCGCGAGGGCAAACGACAGCCGCCCCGCCATCTGCTCCGTATAGAGAGCATTGTCATTGTCGCCGAAACGGTCGAACTGCGCTGAAGCATCGCTGTGCCGCAGCACCATTTCGGCGCGCAGCGCGTCACTGGCCTGCCAGCCCAGCACGCCATGCAGCGTGGCATTGTCATAGCCATCACGCTCGTTCGAGCCGAAGCCGGGCTGCGCCGAAAAACCCTCGCTGGAAAAACCGCTGGCCGACAGCGCCAAATCAAAATCGCCACGCCTGCCCGAGACAAACCCGCTGGCGGCAATCGTGCCAAAGCTGCCGCCCGAAAGGCTCAGCTCAGCGCGGTCCTCTGCTGCGCCGCGTGCGGAAATGATGTTGATGACGCCGCCAATCGCATCCGAGCCATGCATCAGCGATTGCGGCCCGCGCACCACTTCGATGCGTTCAATGCCGGCAAGACCAAGATGCGCCATTTCGGTCAGCACCTGAGGCGCAGCCGGATCGGCGATGCGGATGCCGTCGATCAAGACCAGCGTGCGATAGCCCTCTTCACCGCGCAGCCGCACAACCGACTGCCCGCCCGCGCC
>DEIC01000106.1 GCA_002352285.1 Alphaproteobacteria bacterium UBA2784
ATGTGCCTGGCGCCCTCTGCGCAGAAGAAGACGACGGCGTCTGCAATGTCGTCCGGCATGCCCGCGCGATGGAGCGGCGTTGACTTTTCCTGAAACGCGACGGCCTTGGCAAAGGTCGCTTCATCCAGCCGGTCTTTGAACCAGCGCGTGCCGACAAAGCCGGGGCAGACCGCGTTGACGCGGATTTCGGGGGCAAGCGCCCGCGCCAGGGACAGCGTCATGGTGTTCATCGCGCCCTTTGACGCCGCATAGGCAACAGATGATCCCACGCCGCGCACGCCGGCAATCGACGAGATGTTGACAACCGCGCCAAAACCCTGCGCCTTCATGGATGGCGCGCAGGCCCGGATCATCTGATAGGCGCCAACCACATTGACCGCATAGATGTCGAGAAAGTCCTGACCCGACAGCGCCTCAAGATCGCCATGAGCGGCAAAGCGCGTGGTGCCGGCATTGTTCACCAGAATGTCGATGCGCCCGAACGCATCCAGCGCCGCCCTGGCGATGGCGCGGCAAGCTGCATCATCGGCGACGCTGCCCTGAGCAAGGATCACTTTCACGCCATGTTTGCGGCAGGCGTCGGCTGCTTCCTTCGCCTCCTTTTCACTCTTGGTGAAATTGATGACGATATTGGCGCCGCGTGCCGCCAGCTTTTCGGCAACAGCCGCGCCGATGCCCGTGGCCGACCCCGTCACGATGGCTGCCTTGCCCTTGAGATCCTGCATGAGGATGAACCCTTTCGTTGAGAATGGAGAGACGGCGCGCCCCCGTTCGCGCTGCTGCGCCCTTAGGGTGCAAGGATACTTGCGCCTGTTCCCGTTGGCAAAACTGGACGCAAGTTCAATCGCGACGGAACGGGGCCAGGCCGCCGTTTAATCATCCGATACCCCCTTGCTATGGAGAAACCCATGAAGCTCAAGCCCCTTCTCCTCGCCGGCGTACTTGTGTCGGCGGGAGCGGCCGTTGCTCTTGCTGAATCGCATGGCGACCGCGACTGCCACGGCGGCCGTGGCGAACACCGTGCCCGCATGATCGACGGTCTCGACACTGACAACGACGGCAAGATTTCCAGGACTGAAGCGCGTGCCGGCAGCGATGCCCACTTCGACCGTATTGACGCCAACAATGATGGCGTCATCACGCCGGACGAGGCCGAGCGCCTGTTCCGCCCGCAACCTGATGCCAATGGCGACGGCAAGATTTCAGCCGAGGAATTTGCTGCCCTCGGCGATGCACGTTTTGCCAAACGCGACGCCAACAATGACGGCGTTCTGGCCGACGACGAGCTGAAGCCGCCGCACCGGGGCCGTCATCGTGGCCACGGGCCCGAAGGTGACGACGACGGCGGCGAATAAGGCGCATGCCGCCTGAGCCTTGGGGGCTCCCCAGCTCAAGCACCTGAGAATGCAGGCGGACGGCGTTCGAGGAAGGCTTTGCGGCCTTCCTCGAAGTCGTTTGAGGCATAGGCCAGGGCAGCCATCGCGCGCGCGACCGACAGATCATAGCTGTTGCCGGTGCGCAGGGCGCGAATGGAAGCCTTGGCAGCGGCAACCGGAATTGGCGCATTGGCGGCAATCATCTGCGCATAGCGCATCGTCTCCGCTTCAAGCTCGGACTTCGGAATGATGCGGTCGGCAAGCCCTGCGCGAAACGCCTCATCCGCAGGGACAGTGCGTGCGCTCATCAGCATGTCCTTGGCAAAGGAGGCCCCCACCAGCCCCATCAGATCGCGCGCGCCGCTGAGCGGATAGGCAAGCCCAAGCCGCGCCGCCGGAATGCCAAAGCGCGCATCGTCGGCGGCAAAGCGGAAATCGCACGATGCTGCAATCATCACGCCCCCGCCCATGCAGTAGCCATGGACCATCGCAATGACGGCAAGGTTCGCCTGCGCAATGGCGGCGCAGGCAAGATCAACTGTCGCATCATAGGCGTTGCCATCGGCCGGGCTCGCGCGCACCTGCGCGAACTCGGAAATGTCGGCGCCGGAGGCAAAGGCCTCTGTGCCCGCACCGCGAATGATGAGCACCCGCACGGCTGGTTGCACAGAAAGGCCTTCAACAGCCGCCCGCAGCTGACGCCACATGGCAAGATCAAGCGCATTGCGGCGCTCGGGGCGGTTGAGGGTGATTGTGGCAACCGGTCCCTCAATGCGGGTCTGGATCGGCTCTGGGTCTCGCATGACGGCTCAATTCCCGTGAAAGTCAGGCTTTCGCCTTGGAAGGGCTTTTATGCCACAATGCCGCCCGGCCTGCGTGGCAGGAAGTAAGGGCCGCAATGGCGGGTTGGCATGACTGTGCCGTCCGTGCTGAAGCTGTCACTCAGGATTCGTCAGACCATCATACGCGCATCACAGCCGAGCTTCATTCCCGACTGCATCATGCGAATCATCCTCGTCCGTCACGGTGAACCCAAAGTCGATCAGCAGCGCTGGATCGGCCATAAAGGCTTCATGGCGTTCATGGACGCTTATCGTGATGCCGGTCTGACGCCCGAAAGTGCGCCGCCGGATCACCTCGCCGAACTGACGCGTGGCATGACGCGGGTCTTCACCAGCGAATTGCCACGCTCGATCGACAGTGCCCGCGCCCTGGTGCCGGATGCTGAATTCATCAGCGACGAAGTCTTCACCGAAGCACCGCTGGCGCCGCCGCGCATTCCGGGCCTGCGTCTGAAAGTGCCCGGCTGGGCGGTGGTATCGCGTGTCGCCTGGCACGGCGGATATTCACCGCGCATCGAAAACTTCCGTCAGGCGCGCCGCCGCGCCCAGAAGGCACTGCACATTCTTCTCGACGCAGCCGCCGAAGATGGCGCGGCTGTTCTTGTCGGCCACGGCTATTTCAATGCGATCCTCGGCCGCATGCTCCGGCTGAAGGGATTTGCGCGCACCGGCTCGCATCGCGCGGAATTCTGGAACACCGTGATCTATGACCGTCCCACGGCAGCCGCGTCAGTGACACGGGCTGGCCGCAGATCGGCTGGGCGGCCGGGACAGAATGATGATGCAGCACCGCTTCACTCGCTGCGCGTGTTCCTGGGATTCAGGCGCCAAAGCGCGTGACATGGGCTGAAAGCTGCGGCCGCGGCCGATCCTCCAGCACATCAGACGGCTGTCCCAGATAGATGAAGCCTGCAACCCGCTCTTGTGGGCTCAGCGACAGAGCTGCGCGCACGGCAGGATCATAGGCGCACCATTCCGTCACCCACGACGCCACATAGCCCAGCGCACGCGCCGCCAGCGACAGCGCAAAGCACGATGCGCCCGCTGACAATGTCTGCTCCCATTCCGGGATCGGCACATCGGTCCTCACCCGGCTGACGACGCCCACAACGACCGGCGCGCGCAGGAAGCGCGTGCGCTCGATTTCAAGACGCTCCGCGCTTGCATCGGGCTCATTGGTTTTCAGGATGCGCATCAGCACTTCGCCAAACCGGCTGCGGCCCTCACCTTCAAAAACAATGAAGCGCCACGGGGCAAGCTTGCCGTGATCGGGCACCCGCATCGCAGCGGTCAGGATCGTCTCAAGCTCGTCAGGCGAGGGGCCAGGGCCAGTCATGCGCTTGGCCGAGCCGGAGCGGCGCGTCAGCAAGAAACGAATCGCATCACGGACGGGAACATTGATTTGCGCGGGTTCACTCATGGTGCGTGGGTTCAACCTTCAATCGGCGGGAATTGATGCATCTGCGAAGCCTGCGCTGGATTAATCTGCCGAAGCGTTGCAAGTCAAAGACTTCGCCTGTGGGTTTTCCAGTTATTGCCATGGTTGCGTGGAATTAAAACAATGGTTCCTTGATCGCGGCCCCGATCCTTGGTCCAATCCGGCTCATGGTGCGGAGGGATGATGCCATTTGGACTTGACCCGGGATGGATTTGGGCGGCGGCGGGCCTTTTGCTCGCAGCGGCGCTGATCTTTGCCGGCTTTTCCATCCGCCGTTCGCGCAATGCCCGCTTCAACAAGCTTGATGCAGCCTTCAACCGGGCGCGTGTCACCCGTCAGGTCAATGCGGGCTACAAGCCCCTGCGCAAATGACGCACTTGCTCCGTCCACGGATGAAAAATCCGGTTAACGGCATCACACAATCATGATGGGGGGCCGGATCGGCCGGGAAGGGTGCCGGAAGGTGCCTTCGCCAGGCGCCCGCTTTGTTGTATGATGCGGCCACAACAATCCGGAAGGCTCCCCCCTCATGCCTGTCACGCCCGTTGCTGCCGACAAGATCGCCAAGGTTGACCCCGTCTGGTCGGGTCTGCGCCTTGATGCCGAAACGATTGCGCGCGATGAGCCTGCGCTGTCGAGCTTTGTGCACTCCTCGATCCTCAACCATGAGCGTCTCGAAGGCGCGCTCTCCTATCACCTCGCGGCGAAACTCGGCTCTGCCGACATCAGCGACATGCAGATCCGCGATACCATCCTTGAGGCCTTTGCGGACGAACCCTCGATTGGCGAGGCGGTGCGCGCTGATCTTGTCGCGGTAAAGGAGCGTGACCCTGCGGCGCGCGGCTATGTTCAGCCGTTTCTCTATTTCAAGGGCTTCCATGCATTGCAGGCATGGCGCATCAGCCATTGGCTGTGGACCAAAGGCCGCGTGTGGATGGCGCTTCATTTCCAGAACCGCATCGCGGAAGAATTTGCGATGGACGTGCATCCCGCAGCCCGCATCGGGCGCGGCGTCATGGTCGATCATGCGACCGGCGTGGTGATCGGCGAGACGGCAGTCGTGGAAGATGACGTCTCCATGCTCCACGGCGTCACGCTCGGCGGCACCGGCAAGGAGCGCGGCGACCGCCATCCCAAAATCCGCAAGGGCGTCATGATCGGCGCCAACGCAACCATCCTCGGCAATATCGAGGTTGGCGCCTATTCCCGCGTGGGCGCAGGCAGCGTGGTTCTGGAGGATGTGCCGCCCAATTGCACGGTTGCGGGCGTGCCTGCCAGGGTTGTTGGCTGCGCCGGATGCGACAAGCCCAGCCACGAAATGGATCAGATGCTGACTTCAGCCTCGAAGCATTTCCCCGGTTGACGCCTAAAGCCTGTCGCGCAACGCGTACCAGAGCATGCCCAGCGCCATCAGCGGTGCGCGCAACATCGCGCCGCCGGGAAAGCGCGTGTGCTTGAGCCCGGCATAGACATCGAACTTTCCCGCTTGCCCCAGAACCGCCTCGGCCAAGAGCGCGCCCGCGTGCGCTGCGATGGCAACGCCCTGACCCGAGAATCCGTGCGCGAAATAGACATTGGGGTAGAGCCGACCGAAATGCGGCAGGCGCGACATTGTAATGCCGACAGGCCCGCCCCACGCGTAATCAATCGCCACATCCGCAAGCTGCGGAAACACGCGCCGCGCCACCGCGCCCGTGAACGCGGCAAGATCGCGCGGATAGGAGCTGCGATAGTTCTCGCCGCCGCCAAACAGAAGCCGTCCGTCTTCTGTCAGCCGGTAATAATCGACGACGAACTTGGTGTCGGCCACGGCAGCCCCTGACGGGATAAGCGCCTTGGGATCAGCAAGCGGCGCTGTTGTCATCACAAAGGAATTGATCGGCAGCGCATAGGCGCCTGCCTGCCGCGCAATGCCAGAAAGCCCGGTGTCAGCGGCAATGATGATGTGGCCGGCTTCAATCCGCCCGCGATCGGTTGTGATGCCCTTCGCATCAACCGAGATGGCACATGTGTTTTCACAGATGCGCGCCCCCGCATCCGCCGCCGCATTGCCAAGCCCGGTGACGAAGTTGAGCGCATGAAGATGCCATGCGCCCCGGTCGTAAAGCGCGCCGTGATAGCGATCTGTGGCGACGAGTGCGGGAATGTCTTTGGCCGCAACATAAGTGTTGTGCGGATAGCCATAGTCGCGCGCAAGAAATGCACCATAGGCTTCCAGAGCCGCCGCATCGCGCTTTTTCCAGCCGGCATGGATGAGGCCGGGCGTAAGCGCACAATTGATCGCGTGGCGTTTGATGCGATCAACCACAAAGGATTTCGCCTCTTCAGCCATGTCCCACAGCGCGCGTGCCCGCACTTTGCCCGCGATGGCTTCAAGCGCATCCTGATCGAGCCGCTGGCCCGTGTGCAGCTGACCGCCATTGCGGCCTGACGCCAGATGGCCGATGCGGTCTTTCTCGATCAGGATCACGCGAAGGCCGCACTCGGCAGCCACCAGCGCCGCAGACGTTCCTGCATAGCCGCCGCCGATGACACACAGATCGCAGCGCGCATCGCCATCAAGCGGCGCAAAGCTGCGCCGGGAATGGGCGGTTGCATGATACCAGGTGGGCGGATCGCCCCCTGCTGCCATTCCGGTTTGTGTCATGGCTTTACCGGTGATCTGGTGCGCGCCGCGCTTGCCAGCATCCTTCTTTTCGTGTTCAACCCGGACCCGCGCCCGCCAACATTCTGGCGCGCGCCATCATAAGAGGGAGCCGCCGTGGATCGAACCGAAATCCTGCGCGTGCAGAAATATCTGCGCAATCTGTTCCGTCTCGACACGATCGAGCTGCAGGCGCGCCAGAACCGCGCGGACTCCGTGGAAGTCATGGTTGGCGGCGAGTTCATCGGCATCGTCTTCAAGGACGAGGAAGACGGCGAAACGTCTTACCAGTTCCAGATGGCGATCCTTGAAATGGATCTGCCGCCCGCACCGGGCGCCAAGCCGTAAGGCAGCGTTACGGGCGCACCAGCGCGAACGAGCGCAGCAGCTTGTCAACCCGCTCGTCCAGCGCGCGCCAGTCGGCAAGCCATTTCTGGGTAAAGCGGTAATTGGCGCGCACGCCCGTGCCCACCGGCATCCAGCGCGAGCAATAGGTGGCGCCGCGGCCATCTTCCGCAGGCGTGCACCGGTAAAGCGCAAACGTGCCCTCGCCATCGAACACGAAAAGGCGTTCGGCCGTGCCGCCAGCGCCGCTGTCAGGATCAAAACGCCAAACGGTCAGGCCCGCAGGTCCGGTTTCCTCGGCGCGCATAACGGCGCCGTCGCGCTGCCAGCGATCAAACCGGTCACGCTCGGAAAGCGCATTGGCGCGGCTGCGGATGAGGATGCGCATCACGCGCGACTCGTCCGACACATCGTCAAAGGCGGCGTCATCGCCGGCCTTGAAGCCGTGAAGGTCAGGCATCAGGGCGGCAAGCTCGATCTCATCCATCGCCCCGCCATTGCGGGCGTTGGGGAGGAGGATGTAGTTGGCCGGAATGACAAGGCTGACCGAGCCCACCTTTACTGCCACGGGGTCAGACGCCGCGGTCGGGCGGAAGGCCGTTCCCATCACCTCGGCCGGGCGCGGCCCGAAGTAATAGAGCAGGATGGCGGCCGCCATCACCGCGGTCAGGGCAAAACCCATGATCGGCCAGCGCCAGGATGAGCGGCGCTTGGGGGCCCATTCGGGATCGTAATCGTCGTCAGACTGGCTCAGGCAAGTAACCGCTGCTGGCAAGAGAAGGCGGGCGAATCCATGCGGACAGTGTAACGGCATTCCGCACCGGCACGAGGGGGCAGGGTGTCTTGTGCCGTTGCGGCGCAACACAACAGGCGCTGAACTTGCACCTGTGTTGCCCGGTTGCATCGTTTTGACCACGGGTACTGGCCATGATCGGGTTCATTTTCCGCGCTTCTTTGGGATTTCTGGTGGCCGGCCTCTGGCTGCATCCAGCTGAAACGCAAGCGGTTTTGGCTGAGGCAGCGCCCTATGTGGTCACCGCGAGCGGCGTCGCAGACGCCCTGACGACGGAAACCGCCCTCGGCCAGATGGGCGATGCGCTCGTTGCGCTCACCGCGACCGCCCCGCGCGACTGATGTGCCTTTACGGGACTGATTTTCTGGCCTCTCGCCTGCAATCACCCGTTCAAAGCCGAACCTTCTGGGGGCCGTTCCATGTTGCGTGAATTCCTGATCATTCTTTTCGCGATTACCGGCGGCTTTGTCGTGTCGGGTCTGGTGTCGAGCTTTTACCGGCTGGTGACGAACCAGGCAGGCGACTTCAAGCTTGGGGCGAAGACCCATGTCGGCAAGGCGCTGTCGCTGGGCTTTATTGCCGTTGCCGGCCCGACCGTCCTCTTTCAGAACGCCTATGCCTCACGCCGCAAGAGCGGGACACCCAAGGGACAATTTGCGATTGCCTGCGCGCTCGTGCTGTTCTGGAGCTTTCTGCTTGGACTTTTTTGCCTCAATATTCTGATCGCAGCATCCTAGTAACAATATGAATTTGTTCGTGAAATTGCCTTAATCCAGCTCGGGGGACTTGAAACCGGCTGAGGTTCTGACTAAATGTCATCTCGCTAGTGCAGCATTCAGACGGGCTGCGCGGCGATAACCTCCCCAAAGTTGGTTCCCCCCCCCATGTTCAGCCTTCTTCGCTTCAAGTTTCCAGAGGCGCTCCGCAGCCACCCCGGCGCCTTTGTCCTTCTGGCCGCCATGATCCTGATTGCGGCAGCGTCTGTTGTGGGCGCACTCAAGCCGTCGGACGCGGCATTTCTGGCCGTCGCGGGTCTTGTTGTCGGCACCGCCCAGCGCCTTCTCGCGCATGAGGGCAAGGATGCAGCGCTGGCCGTGCGGGCAGCGCTCTTCGGCGAGAACGAGCCGCGCGAGCATCGCCACGCCTACCGCTCTTATCTGGTGGCAGGTGCGATCGCGCTGTTCGTGATCGTCAACGCCACGGCGACCACCGCATGGGCGGGGTGAAGCGAAGAGACCTCACTTCCCCTTCCACTTTGGCGGGCGCTTTTGCGCAAAGGCGAGCGGGCCTTCGATCAGGTCTTCGCTGCGGAACATCGCCTTGACCGCTTCGTAATTGCGCTGGCCCTCATAGGCGGCGCGCAGTGAAGGTTCATCGAGGCCGCGCATCACAGCCTCTTTCGAAGCGCGGATCGACATCGGGCTGCACTCGGCAATGAGTGCGGCCCATTTCTTTGCCGCCGTCAAAAGCTCCGCCTGCGGCACGACCTCATTCACAAAGCCAAGCGTCTTGCCCTCGGCCGCACTGACCCGCCGGCCGGTCAGGATCATGCCCATCGCCTGCTTCAATCCGATCTGGCGCGGCAAGCGGTGCAGACCGCCCGCCAGCGCCGCAAGACCCACGCGCGGCTCAGGCAGCGCGAACAGCGCGTTGTCAGAGGCGATGATGAGATCGCAGGCAAGCGCAATCTCGAACCCGCCGCCCATCGCCACGCCATTGACCGCCGCAATCACCGGCTTCGTCAGATCGTAACGCGATGTTAACCCGCCAAAGCCGGAGGGTGGCACGCTCATTGGCTTGCCGCTGGCCTGATAGACAAGGTCATTGCCGGCGCAGAAGGCGCGCTCGCCCGCCCCGGTGATGATTGCCACCCACAGATCAGGATCGGCGGCGAAATCATCAAAGATCTTCGCAAGTTCAAAGTTGGCCGGCGGATGGACCGCATTCATCGCCTGGGGCCGGTTGATCGTGACGACAAGCACGTGGCCGTCGCGTTCAGACTTTGTAAAGGTTTCCGAAGCATCGCTGCCGCCTTGTGAAGTGGTCATGGGGTATTAACCTCGCCTTGCCGATAATGGGTCGCGGCATCCTGCCCCGAATTGCGCGCCTGCTTCAAGCTGCGCGCGCATTTGGCACGCGGCATGCTGCCGGAAAGGCCATGACGGATCAGACGGTCACGAATGGAGCTGAGACAGGCGGCGCACCTGCGGCGAATGCATCGCCGTGGGACAAGCGCTATTATGTCCGCACCAACGGGATCAACTACGGACCCTATACCGGCCACCAGTTGAAAGCCTTTGCGGGTGAGGGTCGCGTCGCGGGATCCACGCTGATAGCCGCCGAAGGTGATGCGGCCTGGCGCCGCGCGGATCAGGACGAAAATTTCGCGCCGCTCTTTGCGCCTGCTGCAGCCCCACAGCCGAAGCCATCAGTTCTGGCGGTCCGCGCCAAGCTGATGGAAGCCGAGGAGCGCGCGGCATCAAAATTCGGCCACCGTGGTGAAAGTGGTGACCCGGCTGCTGTCGCCAACTTCATCATCATTTATGACATCAAGTCGCGCGGCAGTGCGCGGCTTGAACAGTTCATCATGGAACTCGGCCCCGCCACGCGCCTTGGTCCGACAGTCTGGCTGGTGTCGGGCGCCCACAACATCGGCAATCTCCGCAATCAGATGGTGCAGTATTTCGGTTCCACCGACAATTTCGCCATCATTGATGCAACCCATAACAAGATCGGCTGGTTCAACATGGGCCCCGAAATGGACGCGCGCATTCACCGTGTCTGGAAAAACTGAACGTGAATTCATGGGCGCACGCCTGCGCCTTCGTTGACCCGCTGGCCCCGCGCGCCTAATTTGCCAGCCAGAACTGCCTCAATCCGGTGCGTCCATGTTTCGCCTGTTCCGTGCGCATCTTTTCGGCCTTCTTGTTGCCGCACTTGCCATCGCACCTGCCGCCGCCTTCATGGACGAGCAGCCAGCGCCCCTTGATGCCCTCAAGCCGCCGCCGCTGACCGACTATCTGCCCGAAGACGCCGCCGCCATGTGGGATGTGCTGGCAACAACGCTTGAAGCCAACGAAACGCGCGACGATGGCATCTGGATCGTTCCGGTGTTTTCAGACAGCGTGAAAGCGCTGGATGGCAAAGTCATCCGCGTCACCGGTTTCATGTTCCCGGTCGAGGCGGGCGAGCGCCACAGCTATTTCCTGATGCAGCCGCGTCCGCCACATTGCCCGTTCTGTTTCAATGTCGGCGCCAATCAGGTGATTGAGGTGCGGCTCGACATGCCGATTGCCTATACCAGCCTGCCGCTGACGCTTGAGGGCGCGCTCACGCTGGTCAGCGACGACGAGCGGGGCATCTTCTATCGCATGAATGCAGCGCGCGTTGCCAATTGACCATGCGCGCACCAGCGGTTGACATTGCATCGCTGTCCCACGGGTTTGGTGCAAAGCCGCTTTTCGTTATTGATGAGCTGAAGATCGCCCAAGGCGAGCGGCTTGCCGTGATCGGGCCATCCGGTTGCGGCAAGACAACGCTTCTGGGCCTGATCGCCGGTCTGATGAAACCGCGCGCGGGCAGGGTCTGTGTGCATGGCGAAGACATGGCGGCCATGGACGAGGCGGCGCGCGATCAGTTTCGCGGCGCGCATATCGGCATCCTCTTTCAGCGCCATCATCTGATCGCAGCGCTGACCTTGCAGCAGAACCTCGCGCTTGCGATGTCACTGGCGGGAAGGCCGGCCGACCCTGCGCGTATCGGTGCGCTGCTGGCAGCGCTCGATCTTGCGCCATTGGCTCATCAGAAACCGGCAACATTGAGCGGCGGCGAGATGTTGCGCGCCTGCCTTGCCCGCGCCCTGGTCAATCGTCCGCAATTGCTGCTGGCCGACGAGCCAACCTCAAGCCTTGATGATGCGCGCGCGCAGGCGGTGATCGCGCTTCTCCAGCGTGAGGCAACTGCAAACGATGCAACGCTGATTGTGGCGACGCATGATGCGCGCGTGCGTGAGAGCTTTGACCGCGTGCTCGATTTGGGCGCAAGGGGAGGGCAGCCATGAACGCCATCCTCCTCGCCATCGCCCAGTTGCGTCACCAGAAGCTGCAGACCGCACTTCAGATTCTGCTGTTGGCGCTGGGCACGGCAGCCATGGCGCTGATGATCCTGCTGGGCCGCGGTCTTGAGCGGTCGATTGAGCGCGATCTGGCCGACATTGATCTTGTGGTCGGCGCGAAGGGAAGCCCGCTGCAACTGATCCTCTCCGCCGTCTATCAGATCGACGTGCCCACCGGAAACATCAGCAGGGAGGAGGCGTCTCGCCTCGCCGCTGATCCCAGGATTGCGCTCGCCGTGCCGCTGGCGCTGGGCGACAGCTTTCGCGGTGCGCGCATCGTTGGCACCACGCCGGATTATGTGGCGCTCTATGGCGGCACGCTGTCAGAGGGCGCCATGTTCAGCGCACCGCTGGAGGCCGTGATCGGCAGTGAAGTTGCGCGCGCCACCGGCTTGCGGCCCGGGGGCACGTTCACGGGTGCGCACGGCCTGACAGAAGGCGGCGGCGCGCATGAGGATCATCCCTACATGGTCACCGGCGTGCTCGCGCCCACCGGCACGGTCTTGGACCGGCTCGTCATCACCAGCCTTGAAAGCGTGTGGGAGGTTCATAAGGGCCACGATGCACCGGGCGGTTACGATCCTTCGCGCGAAGTCACCGCTCTTCTGATCCGCTACAAGACGCCAATTGCAGGGTTGCAGCTGCCCCGCTTCATCAACGATCAGACATCCATGCAGGCAGCCGCCCCCGCAACCGAGGTCGCGCGGCTCTATGGCTTTCTGGGTGTCGGCCGCACGGCGTTTCAAATGATGGGCCTTGCCTTCATTGCGCTGGCGGCGCTCTCCGTCTTTGCCGGTCTTTATGCAACGCTCGACCAGCGGCGGCACGATCTGGCGATCATGCGCGCACTCGGCGCGACGCGCACACGCATTTTCGGCCAGGTGCTGGGCGAGGCAGCGCTGATCGGTCTTGGTGGTGCGGCCCTGGGCCTGCTTGTTGCGCATCTGGCGGCAACAGCGCTCGCCGCAGGGCTGGGCCTTGGCCCCATGCTGCCCGAGGGCGGCAATGTCTTTTATGGCGAGGAATTTCTGGTTGCCTTGCTCGCGCTTGCATCTGCTGCCGCAGCGGCAATCCTGCCTGCGCTCAATGCCTATCGCATGGATATCGCTGTCACGCTCCAGCGCGCCTGAGCGCTTTCGTGAAGGCACACGGCGCGCTAGCCTTGGCGATTGCCATTGAACAGCCGGGAGCCCTCCCATGGACCTCAAATATGACGAAGCGGAACTCGCCTTCCGCCGCAAGATGCGCGCCTTCATCAAGGAAAATCTTCCCGACGAATTGAAGCGCAAGGGCGAGGCCGGCTTCAAATGGAAGAAGGAAGACGGTGTGAAGTGGCACCGCATCTGTGCCGCGCACGGGCTGGGTGCACCGAACTGGCCCAAGGAGCATGGCGGCGCGGGCTTTACTGCGACCGAACTTTACATCTTTGAGGAGGAGCAGGCGCTGGCCGGTTGCCCGCCCATCTCGCCCTTTGCGGTCAAGATGGTGGGCCCCGTCATCATGCATTTCGGCACGGCAGAGCAGAAGGAAAAATGGCTTCCCGATGCGCGCAACGGCATCGATTATTGGTGCCAGGGCTATTCCGAGCCCGGCGCGGGTTCAGACCTCGCCACGCTTCAGACGCGTGCCGTGCGCGACGGCGACCATTATGTCGTCAACGGCATGAAGATATGGAATTCCTATGGCCACGAGGCGGACTGGATGTTTGCCCTCGTGCGCACGTCGGTCGAAGGCAAGCCGCAGGAGGGAATTTCGGTCCTTCTCATCGACATGAAGACGAAGGGCATCTCGCACCGGCCGATCATCACCATTGATGGCTCGCACATCCTGAACGAAATCCGGTTCGAGAATGTGCGCGTGCCGGTGTTCAACCGCATCGGCGAAGAGAACAAGGGCTGGACCTATGCGAAATATCTGCTGGGTAACGAACGCGCGCTGATCGCCCAGATCGCGGCCTCCACCAAACTGGCCGACCGCATCCGTGAAGTGTCACGCCTTGAGAAGGATGGCTGGGGCAGCCGTCTGGCCGATGATCCTGCCTTCCGCCTGCGCCTTGCCGAAATCGAAGTCGAGCTTGAGGCGCTGCGCATCACCAATGAGCGCGTGCTCTATGAGGCAAAGTCCGGAACCGCCGGTAATGGCGGCGCAATCCTGAAATCAAAGGGCACCTTCATCAGTCAGGCGCTGTCAGAGCTGATGATTGAGGCGGTGCATTTCTATGGCACGCCGTGGGTTCTGGCCGCGCTGGACGCCGGAGCGAACGAGCCGCCGGTTGGTCCCTCCTATGCCAAGGGGGCGATGCCGCTTTACATGCGCCAGCGCGCCAACACGATCGAAGGCGGCACGGAAGAAATCCAGAAGAACGTCATCGCCAAGCAGGTGCTGGGGTTGTGAACATGTGCGCCTTCTTGAGCCTCCCCCTGTTCATGGGGGAGGCACGTTTGCGCTTGCAAACGGGTGGGGGGCACCATTGACGAACGCATTACAGCGTCCCGCAACCCCACCGGACTTGCTGTCGCTGCGCTCCCGCAAGTCCCGCCTCCCCTTTTATCAAAGGGGAGGCTCAAAAAAGCTCAATTTGGAGCACCCACCCCTACCCCGAAAACAGGTTCTGCTCGAACTGGGTGACCGTAACCTTCCACCAGTCGATGACTTCTTTCACGTACTGGCGTGACACGCCACCCTGCACGGTGGCGGCCATATCAATGTTCACCGAGCCGTCGCGCGCAATATAGGCCTGACCGAACGTGGCGCGCGAGTTGAACACATTCATCATGTGCAGCGTCACGCGCTTGTCGAAATTGAAGCTGGCGTTGAAGCGGATGTCAAAGCACTGCTTCTGGTCATTGCAGCGCTGGAAATAGACCAGATAGTTGATCCCCTCGATATTGCCGACCACCATCGGGTCGCCATTGCCGTCCGTGTCGGTTGATCCGGGAAGGCCAAGCTCACGCAGGATCGCAACCAGATCATTGGCCGAGATCGAGGGCATCTGGCCGCCCGGGCCGGAAATGCCGGTCTCGTTGACGGCTTGGGCAGATGCGGGCGCCACAGGCGCACCCATCAGAAAGGCGGCGGCCAGAAAGGCAACGAGGCCTGCACAGAGATGCTTCGTCACGGGAACCCTGTTTTCGATCAATTGAGGGTGGGAACAGGCGGGCAACCTATCGCGGCAGGCCGCCTCTAGGCAATTCCCGCGTGCAGCTAAAGCAAGGGGCGCCCCAAGGCCGAAAGGCCCGAGGACGCCCCAAAGCCTCAGGTCGCGCCTTTGGCCTTACTGGCCGCCGGTAACCTTTTCCTGGAAGCTGGTCAGCGTGGTCGCGTACCAGTCGATCACTTCCGTCACGTACTGGCGGTCAACGCCGCCCTGGACGGTCGCGCTCATGTCAACCGACACCGTGCCGTCGGCATTCACATAGGCCTGACCGAACCGGGTGTTGGTGTTGTAGGTGTTCACCTCTTCCAGCCCGACCGCGCCGTTGAAGTTGAAGGACGAGTTGAACTGCAGATCAAGGCACGCCTTCGATTCGTCGCAGCGATAGAAGTAGATGAAGAACTTGTAGCCCTGGTACTCGGCCTGGATCAGCGGATCGCCGGCGGCGTCCGTGGTCAGCTCGGCAATGGCGCCATAGGCGCGCACGATCTTGAGCATCTCCGGCCCGGTGATGGACTGAAGTTCAGCGGCAAGAGCAGGCGTCGCGGCAAAGGCTGTGCCCGCAAGAACAGTGGCGGCGAGCGCCGCACGCTTGATGAAGTTCGTCACGATGGGATCCCCGTGGTTTCGTCTGTCCGGCCCGAACGGCGCGGAAAGGCCATCATAGAACCAAATCGCTTGGGCGAAAGCATGGCGCGAACATGAATGCAGTTCACGTCACAGCCGCGTTTCCGCCGCATTCGGTCGCAGCGGCGTGTGCTTTCCCGAGCGTTTTCAAAGGGCTCTCATCTCAGATGCGAACCGTTTCCAGTTATGGACATAGTGATCAGCCGACAGGCGGATGATTGCCTCCATTTCCGGCGTCACCGTTTTGACGATTCGCCCCGGGCTTCCCAGCACCATGGAGTTGTCGGGAATCTCTTTGCCCTCCGGGATCAGCGTCTTTGCGCCGATCAGGCAGTTCTTGCCGATCTTCACGCGGTTGAGGATGACCGAGCCGATTCCGATCAGCGAATTGTCGCCGATCGTGCAGCCATGCAGCACGACCATGTGGCCAACGGTCACGCCCTTGCCGATCAGAAGCGGGCAGCCAATGTCGGTGTGCAGCACGGAGCCATCCTGCACATTGGAATCCTCGCCAACCTCGATCCATTCGGTATCGCCGCGCAACGTCGCGTTCCACCACACGCTGGCATTGTTCTTCAGCCGCACGCGGCCCATGACAGCGGCATTGGGTGCAACCCAGCATTTTCCCTCACTGGCAAGTTCGGGAACCATGGAAGCAAGCGAATAGACGGGCATCATGCGCCTCTTGTGGAGGGGGGAAGGGCTTGAACTTTGGCGAGTTGATCCGCAAATCTGCAAGATCGCAATCGCCAAGGATGGCGTGACGGCGTTGCAAACGGGGCGGCAAACGGGGCGGCAGCATGGTTGAGAGTATTGGTTTTGCCGCAGCGATCCTGACGACGGCGTCTTTCCTGCCCCAGGTCGCCCGCACCTGGCGCACCCGCTCGGCGCACGACCTCTCCTGGATCTGGATCCTGATGTTTGGCGCAGGGCTGGGCCTGTGGCTCGCCTATGGCCTCGTCATCGGCTCGTGGTCGCTGGTGGCAGCCAATGGTGTGACGCTTGCCCTTGTTTTGTCACTCGGCTGGCTCAAGCTTTTCCGGTCAGGCTGAAGAAGGGTATTGCCCATGGCGGTCAAAGGCTCGGTTCCCAAGGTGACGCGCGAAAAGCCCGCCGCCCTTCCCGCAGCGAGCGAGAGCCTTGCGCGCGACATCGTCAACGATGCCGTGCGCCGCTATTTCATCAAGGCCCGCGCCCGCGTTCCTGCCTTCGTTGACGCAACCTTTGGCTGGAAGGGGGCGTTCAATCTCCATCGCAATGCTTTTGGGCATGATCTCTGGCGCGCGCCCCTGAATGCGGCGCTGGTCGCCCCTGCATTGGGCCTGAAGCTTGCGGGAAAGATCGCGCGGAAATCGGGGCGTGAGGAGACGGCCCACTGGCTGGAGACGCGTGACCTCTTCCTGCGCACCGATGTGGCGAATGCATTTGCCGCCCGCATCTTCATCGACCTTTTGAAACTGCCTTACAGCCACAACGGCGCGCACAGCGTATCTGATGCGCTGGCGGACGAAATTCTGGCCGACCCGCGCCTTGCCCCCGTGCGTGGGCTTCTGGAGACCCAATGGGGTGAGGCGATGCGCGCCCGCATGGACGAGCGGCTGAATGAAGCCCTCTCTGTTTACATGTCGAGCCGGTTTGCCGTGGCAGAGCTCGCCAATATGGCCGCCGCCACCGGCTTTGGCGCTGCCGTGCTTGGCCAGTTTACGCCGGGCATCCTGACATTGGGACCAGCCATCGCGGGTGCGCTTTCATCATCGCCGCTGGCTGCAGTCACCGGTGTTGCCGCAACACCCGCATTGCCCGCAGCGGCTGCGTCGGTTGCGGCCGCGATGGCCGTGCTCGCGCTTCTGTCGTCGGTGTCGGGCGTCATTACCGATCCCGCACAGGCAGCACTCGGCATTCATCATCGCCGCCTGGTCAAGTTCCTTGATGCGCTGGAGCAGTCTTTCATCGCCGATGGCCGCGCGATGTATGAGGTGCGCGATGCCTATGCCGCGCGCATTCTGGAGATGATTGATGTCGCGGCTGCCCTCTACCGCCATGTCCCCGCCTGAGTCATTTGCGCCACAGTCCTTGCGCGCGGATGGAGCTAGGAAAAAGATTCACAAATATCCGTTCGGCGAATTGCGAATTGCAGGTTAGCTTGAATTGAGGCCCGTGATTCGCGGTTTCGTGGATCTTCCGGGCGATGGCGTAAGGGGGATGCGCGCATTGGCAAGACCGCGTTATGGTCTCAATGGAAGTGCAGAACTGAAGGCGGGTGATGAACCCGGCCATTCCCGTCGCGCCGCCTCTTTCGTTTCCACATTGTTGATTTCGTCACCGGCAAGGCACGGGGGAACAATCGCGCCTGCTTGGGCGAAATGGTCTGGGGCATACGCAACCTGACAGGTGAAGGGAGTAACGGTTTATGGCGAAGCGCATGAGTAACCGCGACCGTTCACGCGATCATGATGGCCATGAGAGAGGTCATCAGAGGGGCAATGTCCGCGCCATTTTTTCGGAAGGGTCTGTCTGGAGCCCGCTCGGCAACGGCGACACAAGCCCGCATGATGACCGCGACCGCTCTTATGTGCGCAAAATCCGCCCGTGCAGCGACAACCAGCGCGTGCTTCTTGAAGCCATCGACCGGAAAAACCTGATCGTCGCCCTCGGGCCAGCGGGCACGGGCAAAACCTATCTCGCCATCGCCAAGGCGGTTGAGGCGTTCGAGGCCGGCAAGATCGGCCGCATCATTCTTTCGCGTCCGGCGATTGAGGCGGGCGAAAGCCTCGGCTTCCTGCCCGGCCATCTCGAAGACAAGCTCGCGCCCTATCTGCGTCCGCTCTATGACGCGCTGGGCGAACGGCTGGGCGCCAAGCGCCTCAAGCAATTGCTGGCAGACGGGTCGATTGAGATCGCCCCGGTCGCCTATATGCGCGGCCGCACACTGAACAATGCCTTCATCGTGATCGATGAGGCGCAGAACTGCACCTATGGCCAGATCAAGATGCTGCTGACGCGTCTGGGCTGGCACTCGACGATGGTGCTGACGGGCGACCCCGATCAGACGGATCTGCTGCCGGGCATGTCGGGCTTTGGCGACATCGCCAACCGCCTTTCAACGCTCGACGATGTGGCCGTCGTGCGGCTCGGCGACCGCGACATCGTCCGCCACCCGCTGGTGGCGAGCATGCTGACGGTGCTGTGAGGATTTTGGATATGCATCTTCCTTTCGCCTCCCCCGTTTTTGGGGGTGAGCGGAGCGCAAGGCGATGCCCTTGCATCGCGGGTGGGGGGCGCCATCGACAAGCACAGTGCAACTTCCCGCAACCCCACCGGGCTTGAGCTTCGCAAATGCTCGCTCAAGCCCCGCCTCCCCTTATAGATCAGGGGAGGCTGAAGAAGATGCGATCTCACCCGCCCGCCAGTTCCTTCGCCCGCTCGCGCAGCTTGAATTTCTGGATCTTGCCGGTTGAGGTTTTGGGCAGCTCACCGAACACCACATTCTTCGGCGCCTTGTAGGCGGCGATTTGCGAGCGCACGAAGGCGATGATCTCATCCGGCGTCGCGCTCGCGCCGGGTTTCAGATTGATGAAGGCAACCGGCGCCTCGCCCCATTTCTCGTCGTGGCGGCCCACCACCGCTGCTTCCAGAATGGCCGGATGGCGATAAAGCACATCCTCCACCTCGATCGACGAGATGTTCTCGCCGCCCGAAATGATGATGTCCTTTGAGCGGTCCTTGAGCTGGATATAGCCGTCCTCGTGCCACACGCCGAGATCGCCCGAGTGGAACCAGCCGCCCTCAAACGCTTTGGCGGTCGCCTCCGGGTTCTTGAGATAGCCCTTCATCACCACATTGCCGCGGAAGAAAACCTCGCCCATCGTCTCGCCGTCCTTCGGTACCGGCTTCATGGTCTTGGGGTTCATCACGGCAAGGTCTTCCAGCACCGGATATTTCACCCCCTGGCGCGCCTTCATCGCCGCGCGGTCAGCGGGCGCAAGACTGTCCCATTCCTTGTGCCAGGCATTTACGGTGGAGGGGCCATAGGTTTCGGTCAGGCCATAAAGATGCGTCACCGCAAATCCGGCTGCGTCCATCTTGGCAAGAACGGCGGCAGGCGGTGGCGCTGCGGCGGTAAAGAACTCAACGCGGTGCAGAAACGCTTTGCGCTCTCCATCCGGCGCATTGATCAGCATGCCCATCACGATGGGCGCGCCGCACATATGCGTCACGCGATGCTGGGCAACGGCGTCATAGATGCGCTTGCCCTCGGTCTTGCGCAGGCACACATGCGTGCCCGCGACGATGGAGAGCGACCACGTAAAGCACCAGCCATTGCAATGAAACATCGGCAGCGTCCACAGATAGGTCGGATGCTGCGGCATCGAGGCGGTGACGATATTGCCCATGGCGAGCAGATAGGCGCCGCGATGGTGATAGACGACGCCCTTGGGATTGCCGGTCGTGCCGCTGGTGTAATTGAGCGCGATCGCGTCCCACTCATCTTCCGGCATCAGCCATTTGAACTCGGGATCGCCCTTGGCGATGAAGTCCTCGTATTCAATCTCGCCCACCATCGCATTGCCCACGACGGCGGGATCATCAATGTCGATCAGATAGGGCTTCGCCTTGCACAGTTTCAGCGCCTGTGCGGCAAGGCCGGCGAATTCGCGGTCAACCGCAAAGACCTTCGCCTCGCCGTGATCGAGGATGAAGGCGACTTCCTGTGGTGACAGCCGGAAATTGATCGCGTTCAGAACCGCGCCCGCCATCGGCACACCATAATGGGCGTCCAGCATCGCGGGCGTGTTGGCGGCAAGAAACGCCACCGTATCGCCGCGCTTGATGCCCTTTTTGGAAAGGGCAGAGGCAAGGCGGCGTGCGCGCACAAAAAACTCCGCATAGCTGATCGTGCGCTCGCCATGAATGATAGCGGGGTGATTGGGGTGAACCCGTGCCGCACGCTCCAGGAAACTGATGGGCGTCAGCGGCTGATGATTGGCGGCATTCTTTTCAAGGCCGATGGCATAGGGGTTGACGCCCTTGGGCGCCGAAACCTTTGCCGGCGTCTTGGCCGCCATTGCTGAAGCGGCTTTTTTGACTGGCTTGGCAGGTTTGCGGGCCTTGGCGGCCGCCAATTTGCGCTTTGCAGTCTTCGCAGGGGCCTTCTTGGCGGGCTTCCTGGATTTCGCAGCAGTCTTGGCCATGGGAACACCGGTCGTGAGGGGGCAAGTGCTTGCCCGATGCATAAAGGTTGACGGAGGCTTAATGAGCCTGCCGGACAGGTCAAGCGGCGTTAGCGCCCTCTTTACGTCCCTCGCCGAAACTGGGGGTGCGGGCAAGGGTGCCCGGCAAGCGGTGAGAGCACGGCCATGACCCATTTTCTGGTTTCGGACAAGAACCCGAAAGGCTTCAAGCTGGAGGAAGTGCTTGCGGCAGTCCGCAAGGACATCCTCTATCGCGCCAACAAGATTGTGGACGATGCGCGGCCAGAGGCGCGTCAGGTGCTCGACAACAACATGCGCATCCTTCAGCTGGTGACGGAGGCGATCCACATCGCCGAAAGCTCGACCCGCCTGCTCGACAAGGCCTTCGGCCCCTCCCAGTCGCTCTATGGCGGCGGCCCCCGGATCGGTGCCGCCTGACCTGCGCGCCAGCTGAAATTTCACGAAAACCCGGCTTTTCCGGCGCTTCGCAGCCGTGCTAGCTTCCCGCCCCGTGATGCGGCGAGGCGGTGATTCCGCTTGCGTGCCGCTGTTTGTGATGATCCCGGTGGATGAAGGAGCCCCCGAAAATGCTCGACTCATTTTTCAAGTTCGACAAGCTGATCACCCCCACGATGATCAAGATTGTCTTCTACGTTGGCCTTGCGCTCATCGTTGCCCTCTCGATCTATTACATCGTTGATGCGTTCCGCACGATGAATGCGGCGGTCGGCACCGGCCTGATGAACTTCTTCATCACGCTGGCTGCGACGCCGTTTGCGCTCATCATGTGGCGCGTTGTCATCGAACTGATCCTTGTTTCCTTCCGCAACAATGAGCGCCTGACGGAGCTCGCCGAGAAGGGCAAGCACTGAAAATCCCGCGATTTGCCGGATGGAACGGCGTCCCGGGTCAACCGGGGCGCCGTTTGGTTTTTGGGAACACCTGCAAAGTCTGAAGATGAGAGACAAGCCCGTCGCCCGCGCACATTTCTTCCCTCTCCCCCGATATGGGCGTGAGGACGCGAGCACTTGCGAGCGGGTGAGGGGGCCGCTTGAGTGTCATTGCCCCCTCACGAATTTTGCTTTGCAAAATTCTGCTCTCCCCGAGGGGAGAGCGGGAATGCGGATCGTGTCCATCGGAGCCCGCGCCCATGCGTGACACGCTCAAGAGCGTCACACCGCTGCTCGTCGCGACAGCCTTGATGCTGACAGGCAATGGGCTGCACTTCACGCTGACATCGGTCGTTGCCGGACAGGCGCAATTCGGCGCCGCGACAACGGGGCTGATCGGCGCCGCCTATTTTGTCGGCTTTCTGGTCGGTGCCCTTGGCGCACCATGGGCATTGGGCAAAACGGGCCATGGCCGGGGCTTTGCAGCTCTGATGTGGCTCACTTCGGCAGCCCTCGTGGCGCAATGGGCATTCGTAGAACCGTACGCGTGGGCAGGTTTGCGCTTCCTGATCGGTGTGCTTGCGGCAGCAGCCTTCACAGTCATCGACAGCTGGTTTCACTTCACTGCTCAGAACGCCAATCGTGGCCGCGTGCTGGCGATTGCTGCCATCGTGAATTTGATGGCGCTGGTAGCCGGCCAGCAATTGCTCAATATCGGCGCAGCGCCGTCGCCAGAGCTCTTTCTGCTTTCGGCAGGGATTCTCGCGTTATCTGTTGTGTCACTGCTGGTAACGCGGCTTCAGCCGCCGCCGGCGACATCAGCGCGCCTTCCGCGCCTGCACCTCCTGGCCAGGGCTTCGCCCGTGGGTGTAGCGGGTCAGGTGGTGGCGGGCTTTGTCAATGCGCCCTTCTGGGTGCTCGCGCCGGTCTATATCGCCTCTCTTGGATATGCAGAGGATACGGTTGCCCCCTTCATGTCGGCAGCCATTCTGGGCGCAGCCATTCTGCAATGGCCGATTGGCCACGCGTCCGACCGGCGAGACCGCCGTCTGGTGGCGGTGGTCACGGCCATGGCGGCTGCAACGGCGGGCCTTGGCCTGACACTGGGCGCCGATGCAGGTGAGTGGATATTGTTTGCGGCGGCCTTCGCCTTTGGCGCCTTCGCCTTTCCCACAACAAACCTGACCAACGCGCATCTGAACGACCGCATGCCCAAAGAGGCCATGACCGAGACGGCCGGCGGCCTTCTCGTCTTCTATGGGCTCTTTGCAACAGCCGGTCAGCTGGCGGTGTCGGGCCTTGCGGAACTCGTTGGGATCGGCCCCTTTTTCGTCTATACCGCTTGCGTCCACGGCGCGTTTGCGGCCTTTGTGCTGTGGCGGATCGGGCGCCGCGCGCCAGCGGCGCACAAGCCCGCAGAGCATGTTGACCTTCAGGCCCCCTGACTCAGGGCAGGTGCGGGCGCGGAGCAGACCTTGACGAGCCTTTCCGGAAAAATTGCCATCATCACCGGCGCGTCGCACGGCATCGGCCTTGCGTGCGCGCGGCGCTTTGCGCGTGACGGCGCCAAAGTCGTGCTCGCCGATGTGGACGAGGAGGGCGGCAAGCGCGCCGCCAGCGAAATTACTTCCAAGGGTGGCGTTGCCCGTTTCATCTATTGTGACGTGGCCGAGCGCCTCGACATCCACAATCTTGTCGCCGCAGCCCTTGACGAGTTCGACCGCATCGACGTGCTGGTGAACAACGCGGGCATTGCCGACGCCACGAACTTTTTCAAACTTGATGATGTCACCTTCGACAAGGTGCTGCGTGTGAATGTGAAGGGTGCGTTTCTGGCAGCCCAGGCCGTGGGGCGACAGTTCATCCGCCAGATCGAGGCTCAGGGCGAGCCGCGGCGCCTGCAGACGCGCCAGCCTTATGCCATCATCAACATGAGTTCGATTGATGCCGTGATGGTGAGCGAGGATCACGTCGCTGCCGCCGTCTCCAAGGGCGCAGTCAATCAGCTGACGCGCGCGCTGGCGGTTGCGATGGCGCCCTGGGGCATCCGCGTGAATGCAATTGGCCCCGGCACTGTCTCAACCGGCTCGGTCGAGGGGCTCTCTGGCGGCGACGCCGAGGGCGCGCTGGAGCGCACGCCTCTGGGCCGCTTCGGCGCGCCCGAAGAGATTGCTGCCATTGCAGCCTTCCTCGCCAGCGATGACGCCAGCTACATCACCGGCCAGTGCATCTATGCCGATGGCGGCCGCCTCGCGCTGAACTTCACCATGCCGCAGAAGGGGTGAGGGGGGTCGCACTTTCGTCTCCCCCTTTTCATGGGCCCCCGGATTCACACATCTCAGAAATCCGAAGCAATGCTTGCTGCTTCTTGCGCCCCCGCCCGCAGCTTGCTGCGGGGGAGGCCAGCGATGCACTTGCATCGCGGGTGGGGGAAATCGGCGGAAACATAAGGCCCCCACCCGGATTTGAGTTCGCGCTGCTCACTCAAATCCGACCTCCCCCGCAATGAATTGCGGAGGAGGTTGAGGAGGTGTGCGCACGATCGCAGCTTGTTTGGTGCGGAAAGAAGTTGAACCTGCATTTCTTCAGCGCGTGGTTCGACGAAGGCTCACCATGAGTTAATCCGTATACTGCTTATATGCAGTTCACAAAGTTCCTCACCCTGAGCGCATTGCGAAGCAATGCAGTCGAAGGGCGCACCGTATGTATGCAGAGCTTGTTTGTGGTTTGGCCTGTGCTTGCGCCGCCGCCCCCTCACTCGGCGCTTTCGTCACCCGCCTCAGGTGCGTCGGCCTCAACCTCCACCGCTTCCGGCTCGGCAATCGTTTCCTTGGCGGGGCGCAGCGTCTTGCTCGCCTTTTTCGGACGCATGGCGCGCGCCTTGGCGCGGGCAGCCTTCTCGACCGCAAAATCAAGTTCGATCTGCGAGCAAAGGCCCAGCGTCACCGGATCAACAGCCTTGAGATTGGCCGTGTTCCAGTGCGTGCGGTTGCGCACGCTGTCGATGGTCGATTTCGTCGTGCCAACAAGACGCGCAATCGTGGCGTCCGGCAGTTCGGGATGGTTGCGCAAGAGCCAGAAGATCGCATCCGGCCGCTCCTGACGGCGCGACACGGGCGTATAACGCCCCTTGTTCTTTGAGCCGGCATTGGAAAGCGCGATGCTGGACTCTTCGAGTTTCAGCC
The DNA here is from genome assembly GCA_002352285.1 of Alphaproteobacteria bacterium UBA2784. GTDB lineage: Bacteria > Pseudomonadota > Alphaproteobacteria > Micropepsales > Micropepsaceae > UBA2784. The sequence goes on from DEIC01000106.1 coordinate 24,601, forward strand.
TGGCTTCCGGATTCTTTTCGCAGCGCTCGATTTCTTCCTTCTTGATCTGGCCGGTCGCCACCGGATCAAGCCCCTTGATGCCCTGCGCAACATCGCCATCGGCAATGCCCTTCACCTCAAGCGGGTGAAGGCCGCAGAACTCGCCGATCTGGTCAAAGGTCAGCGCGGTGTTTTCGACAAGCCACACGGCAGTGGCCTTGGGCATCAGCGGTTTGGACATGATCGTTCTCCATGGGGATCACGGCTGTCAGCCGGGTGATCCACCCCAGAAAATGGGGATAGCGGAAGGATGGCGCGTCTATAGCCGATGCGGCCGCCCCTGCCAAGAACTTCAAGAAGGTTTCAAACGGTCAGGATGATCTTGCCCGCATGTGTGCCCTTGGCCATATGGGCCTGGGCGGCGCCTGCCTCTGCCAGCGGATAAGCCTTGTCAATCACGGGCTTGAAGCGCCCGTCTTCTACCAGCCCCCAGGCCCAATCCTTGATCCCCTCGGCAATCGCCGCCTTTTGGGCTGCCGTGCGGATGCGCAAGGTCGAGGCGGTGATCGTCAACCGCCGCAACATCACCTGCATCAGGTCAAGCTCGACCTTTGATCCGTTCTGATAGGCGATGTTGACGAGGCGGCCCTCAACGGCAAGCGATGCGATGTTCTTGGTCACATAATCACCGCCCACCATGTCGAGGATGACATCGACGCCGCGCCCGGCGGTCTCCGCCTTGACGATCGCGGCAAAATCCTCGGTCCTGTAATCGATGGCGCGCGTCGCCCCCAATGATACACATAGTGCGGTCTTCTCGGGCCCGCCTGCCGTCGCGAAAATCGCGCCAGCATAATCGCGGAAGATCTGGATCGCTGTCGTGCCGATGCCGCTGGCGCCGCCATGGATCATCAGCGTCTCGCCGCGCTTCAGCTGCGCCCGGTCGATGATGTTGGTCCACACCGTGAAGAAGGCCTCAGGCAAAGCGGCAGCCTCGACCATCGAGATGTTGGATGGGACGGGCAGGCACGATCCCTCATCGGCCAGCGCGTATTCGGCATAGCCGCCTCCCGCCATCAGGGCGGCAACCTTGTCGCCCGGCTTCCACATGGTGACGCCCGCGCCGATGGCGGCAATTTCGCCTGCTGCTTCAAGGCCCGGCACGTCAGTCGTGCCCTTGGGCGGCGGATATAGCCCCATCGACTGGAGGAGATCACCGCGGTTCAACCCCGCCGCATGCACTTTGATAAGCACCTGTCCCGCGCCGGGCTTGGGCATTGCGCGCGGCTTGAGCACCAGCCGTGCTTCCATGCCTGGGCTTTCGATGGAGATGGCATTCATGGTGGAGGGGAGCGGCATGGCGCGGAACTTCTCGAAACTGATTGCGATGAGGTGACTATGCAGTTCATCATTGCCCGAGACAACGGATGAGGGTGCCATGGCCATCGATCCCGAAGAATTGCTGCCATCCAAGGGAAAGCCGCTTGATCTTTACGGTCTCGGCATCGGCGAGTTGAAGGAGCGCATCGCAGCCCTGGAGGCAGAGATCGTCCGCTGTCAGGCCATGATCGAAAAGAAGGAACGTGAGAAGGCCGCCGCCAGCCAGTTCTTCAAGAGCTGACTGTCAGCCTGTGCGTGCCATCACGAAACGCGCCGCACGCGCAACGCGCAGAAATCCGCGTGATTCATCTTCGTTAATTGTGCGGTTTTGGGAAATTCGGGATTTGAGGCTACGATTTTCGCCTTGGCACGGTCCATGCGAAGGCCTGTGGGAACAGCGCCCCAAACATGGACATTTTCATGCGGATCGTCATGCCCGCCTCTTCCGATCTTCAGGTTACCGGCCCCGTCACCGAGCGCGCACGCGCCTTTGCGCTGTCGGAACTTTTCCAGCGCACGTTCCGCGAAGGCATGGGGCTGGTTGAAGAAACCGCCACCTATCTTGATGGTCCCGGCCGCAATGAGTCACGTGATCTGCCGCGGCGCGCGGCACTCGCCTATGCTGGCGAAAGCATGCGCCTCACGACGCGGCTGATGCAGGTGGCCTCCTGGCTTCTGGTGCAGCGCGCGCTGGCGAATGGCGAGATGTCACCGGGCGAGGCCGCCAACGACAAATACCGCCTTGGCGCCAAGGAAGTCTGCCGTGGCCGCCGCCTTGAAGCCGCCGAACTTTTGCCCGCGCGTCTTGTGAACCTGCTGGAGCGTTCCGAGCAGCTTTATGAGCGCATCGACCGGCTTGACCAGTCGATCTATGTCGAGGAACCAGCCGCCGGTGAAGTGCACGGCGCGCGCGCCCAGCTTTCCGCGCTGGAAGCGATGCTGGCAAATCCGCGCTGAGACGTTTCAGGAGATGACGAGCGACCAGCAAAGGCGGCGCGGGCCGGAAAGCCCCTCAGGCTTGCGCGTGTCGTCAACCTCAAGCGCCGAGAGCATGAGCCGGCAAAAGAAGCTGTCCTCAATCGGCTTGTGCTCGACAAGCCCGATCATCGCACCTTCTGCCTGATCGATTTCAAGCCGCACCGATGACGTGCCATCAGATGCTTCAAGCATGCCTTCAGTCATGCCGACGCCCGATTGCGCCGAGACGAGATAGGAAACCGGCGCGCCCAGATTGACGCTGTGCCCGGACAACCTGCACGTCTCCATCGCACCGCCATTATGCGTCGAGAAGGAGAGGCGGCTTGCGTCAAACGCATCCGGCTTTAACGTCACATGACCAAGGCGCAAGGAACCTTTGCCCAGCACCGGCCAGTCGAAAACCGTCTCGCAGCTGACCCGCGGCTCACCCGCGTGAATGCGCATCGTCTTGGAAATCGGCCCCAGCCGCGTGTCGATGACGCCGGAGATGAGCGCGTCCCCGTTCGCCGCATCAATGCGGATGTCCGGCGTCAGCGGTTCAAGATCTGTCACCTTGGCCTCGCCCGGCACTTCCAGCACGGCATTGCCCGTGTACCAGTCAGCGGCCAGCGTAATGTCATCAATCGCGCCATGCGGCAGTCCGCCAACCAGCGGCTTGGCACCGGCAAATCCCATCGCATCAATGGCAAGACCGCGCCGCGCATCCAGGCGGACGCGCATGACACCCGTATCGACATCAATGAAACGCCCGTGCTGGGAAATCCCGGCGTGGCGCACCGGCGGCGCTGCGGCCGTCGCCTTGGCAGGCGGCGCGGGCAGCGTTGTGATGAAATGGTTCAGCCGCTCCAGGAATTCATCCCAGCGCTTGCGGGTGATGTGCGTACGGAAATCGCTGGACCAGAGATAGAGCAGCTCACGCCAGTGATCGACGGTTGCATCGGGATTTCCATCAAGCGCACGAAACGCCTTCCAGCACAGCGAATTGATGAGGAAGTCATCACGGCCCGAAACAGCCCAGCGCGTGATGTTGTATTTGAGCTGCTTCTTGACCGGCGTGGGATTTTCCGGCGTCTCAAGCTTCAGACGCTTGCCGCCCTGCGGATGGGCAAGAAGGGGCAGCGCCTCGCTGGGCCGCACGAACGATATGCGCGCATCCTCCTTCATCGCCGCAAAGGCGCGTGACAGGCGCGCCCATTCGCCCTCGCCGTGAATGCGCTCCTCGGTCATGAAGCGGCCGGGCCGGAAATCAAAGCACTCGGCATCATTCGTATAAAGCGCCAGCGTGCGTGGCTGCGCATCGGCATGGCTGGCCACATAGTCGAGATAGGCGTCAAGCGTGATGTCGCCATGGGCATAACGCTGCAGCTTCTGGAAGGCGATGGTGTTCGACCACAGGACCGGGATTTCCGCGCCGTCGGCGCCGCGTGCGATCTGCGGATAATAGCGCCACAACTTGGGCCATTCGGCATGATGCTGTGCGGCATTATCCCAATCGGCGATCACGGCGGAGAAGCCCGCATCGCGATAATGCGCAACAATCCCGCCCGACCACGCCTGCTCATTGACCAGCGCAATGGCTGGCGCAACGCCCAGAATCCGCGCGACGGTTTCCTGCCCCATCATCAGATTGCGCCGCACGGCTTCGGCTGGCAACAGCGGCGCAATTGTCTGCGCATAGCCGGAGCCGATCAGCTCAATGGCGCCGTTGCCCGCCAGCCGCCGCATGCGCCTGATGACATCGGGCGCAAGCGCATCGATGAATTCAAGGGTAAGCCCCGTCGCCTCAATGCCCACGGGAATGCTGCCATGCTCGGCCAGATCCAGCAGCGGGCGATAGCAGCGGTCGATCACGGTGCCGCGCGCTTCCGTCTCGATGGATGAGAACATCAGATTGAGGTGAAACACCGCATAGGCGGAAAGCGGCGTGACCCGCGCGGCACTGGCCGCACCCTCAACGGGCAAAAGGCCGCCACTGCCCGCCGCCTGAGGCGGCAACAGACCGGACGATGGCCCCGAAGGAATGGTGCGGAGTTGCGCGCTCATGGTCTAGAGGCTCTGCGTCTCCACCAGGATGAGAGCGGCGGCACGGTTTGCACTCTCGCGCGCTGCGATGATGGTATCGCCCGTTGCAAGGATCATGGCCGCGCGCGCCGCACTGGAAGTTGCGCGAGGGATTTCATCGCCCGCCCGCGCGCTGACAACAATCTCCTCAATGCCGGGAATGCGCCGCGCCTCGTCAACCCCGCGGATGGAGGCAACACGGCCCGCCTGGGGAAACACGTAACGCTGGATCACCGGGCGGATGAAGCGCGGCGTCACATCGGCGGCCGTTACCTTTTCGCCCAGCGCCAGGCGAATGACGCAACCGACAAAGTCAACGCCGGTGTTGAGCGGGATCTCGCGCGTACAGAAATAGCCACCCGAAAGGCGGGCCGCGAGTTCGATCACATGCGCCCGGCCCTGATGCACCACCATGTCGCCTTTGACATTGTGATTGTCGATGCCAAGGGCCGCCGCCGCATCACCCACGACGCGCTTGACATCCTCCTGCTGCGCCTGCGGCAGGAAGCTCGGCAGGTCGCCGCCATTCTCGATGAAGAAGGGCTGATAGCGTTCCAGAAACTCGTAATTGCGATCAGAAAAACCCGGCGTATGGCAGACGCCGTCGAGCACGATCGACTCCGTCGAAACCTGCGGCCCGTCGAGAAATGTTTCCACCATGACGCGATGCGTAGGCGACTGTGCCTCGGCGCGCTCATAAGCCAGAACCGGATCAACGCCGGAATTGAGGCGCTGCACGCCGCGTCCGCCGCGGCTGTCCACCGGTTTCACCACAAAGTCGCGGCCCTTGCGCGCGACCAGTGACGAAAGCCAGCTTGCGTTAGGCACAGCGTCAAACCACGGAATGGGAACGCCCGCCGCCGCAAACTTCTCCTTCATCAGAAGCTTGTCCATCGCGGCACGCGCAACATCAGGCGCAAGGCCGCGCAGGCCGAGTTTGGCAGCAACTGCCGAGACAGTGTGCGGCACATCGGCGCCACAGCAGATTACGCCGTCAATCGGACCCGCTTCGCGCGTGTAGTGGAGGGCTGCTTGCGCCGTGCCCTCGGCATCATAGGTGGAGCTGACAATCGCGCCATCGGCCAGCTTGAAGCCGGGCGCCTGCGGATTGCCGTCACTGACGACGACTTTGAGTCCCATCTCCCTGGCGCGCGCAATACCGTGCGTTGCCTCGATGCCGCCGCAGATGATGAGGATGGTTTTTGTCATCGCCGCCTCAGAAATAAAGTCCGCCATTGACGTTGATCGTCTGCGCGGTGATGTAGCTGGATGCATCGCTGGCCAGGAAAACGGCGGCGTTCGCCACTTCCTGCGTGGTGCCAAAGCGTTTCATCACGATCTGTTCGGCAGCGGCCTTCACGGCGGGCGACTGCATGCCCGCATCGGCCATCTCGGACGCAATCAGGCCTGCGGCAATCGTGTTGGAGCGGATGTTCGATTTGGCGCCAAAGCGCGCAATCACCTGCGACAGCGAGATGAGCCCGGCCTTCGACGCAGCATAGTGCGCCGTGCGCGGCCCGCCATATTGCCCGCTGACCGAGCCGATCTGGATGATGGAGCCGCCGCCGCTTTTCGCCATCAGGGGCAAAGCCGCCTGCGCGCAGATGAACGGCCCTTTGAGATTGACGCTAAGAATATTGTCCCAGTCCGCGTCGCTGATCTGATCGAAGTCGGTGGGCTTGTTGATCCCGGCATTGTTGACAAGCACGTTGAGGCCGCCGAACTGCGCCTCCACGTCTGACAGGGCGCGCATCACGCTGGCGCGATCTGTCACTTCCATAGCCAGAGAAATGGCTTCGCCGCCCTTCGCCTTTATGGCGGACACAATTGCCCCGGCCTTGTCCTTCTCATTGCGGAATGTCAGCGCAACGCGCGCGCCCGCTGCGGCCATTGCCTCGGCAATGGCCTTGCCGATGCCGCGGCTTCCGCCCGTCACCAGCGCAATCTTGCCTGTAAGAACGCCGCTCATGCGCGCTTGCGCGCCATTGCGCGCCTGGCTGCGGCGGCAATAAAGGGCGCTGTCAGGCGGAAATGTTCGGCCAGTTCCTGCGGCTCGCCACTTTCACCAAACACATCATTCACGCCGACAAATTCAACCGGGCAGGGATGCGTCTGCGCCAGCGCCTCGGCCACTGCGCTGCCAAGCCCGCCGTAGATGTTGTGATCCTCGGCGGTGACAATGGCGCCGGTCTCGCGTGCACAGCGTGCCACCAGCGCCACATCAATGGGCTTGATCGTCGCCATGTTGACGACGCGCGCCGAAATGCCTTCGGCCTCAAGCAGGATGGCGGCATCGCGCGCGCGCGCCACTTCCACACCGCAGGCGATCAGGGTGACATCGCTGCCATCGCGCAGAACATGGCCCTTGCCGATCTCAAAACGGTGGTCGGGTCCATAGACATTCTCCGACGGGCTCCGGCCCGTGCGCATATAGACCGGACCTTTGAAGTCGAGAACAGCGCGTGTCGCCAGCGCCATTTCGGTCGGATCGGCAGGCGAGATCACAGTCATGCCGGGAATGGCGCGAAACGCCGCCATGTCCTCCAGCGATTGCGCCGAGCCGCCGTCCGGCCCGACATCAAGGCCGGGATGGCTCGCCACGATTTTCACATTGCGTTTGGTGTACGCGATGGAAAGCCGCGCCTGTTCAACCGCGCGCAGGCAGAAGACAGCAAACGTGGTCACAACGGGCACAAGCCCCGTAGCCGCCATGCCGCCTGCCGCAGCCATCATGTTCTGCTCGGCAATGCCGAACTGGAAGAAGCGGTCAGGGTGCGCCTTGCGGAAATGATGGACGCCGGTGCCGCCCGCAATGTCTGCGTCCAGCACGACGACATTCGTTTTCTCTTGCGCCGCGGCGGCCAGCGCCTTGCCAAAGGCCTCGCGCAGACTGTCGCCCGACGTGCCAATCAGTTGGGGAGCGGCATTAGCCATGACGCACCTCCATCGCACCTTCAAGCATGGCATCAAGCGTTGTGGCGGGAAGGCCGAGTGCGGCAAACGCATCATCGGCCTGGGCGCGCGTCAGCTTTACGCTGCCATGCCATTGCGGCACGTCCTCCATATAGGAAACACCCTTGCCCTTGATCGTGTGCGCGATGATGACGCTGGGTTGATCGCCGCAGTCAGCGGCGGTCTTGAGCGCGGCAAGAAGGGCGGTGATGTCGTGGCCGTCGATTTCCTGAACATGCCAGCCAAAGGCGCGCCATTTGTCGGCCAGCGGCTCCAGCCCCATGATGTTGGCGTTGCGGTCATCCGACTGCAGCTTGTTGTAGTCGATGATCGTGCAGAGATTGGAAAGGCGATGATGGGCCGCGCACATCGCGCCCTCCCACACTTCGCCTTCCTGGATTTCGCCATCACCCAGAAGCGCATAGACGCGCGCTGCATTTTTCTGCAGGCGCAGTCCCAGCGCCATGCCGATGGCAACAGAAAACCCCTGACCCAGCGAGCCGGTGGAGGTTTCGGCAAGCGGCATGTCGAGCACATGCGGGTGGCCTTGCGCGCGCGAGCCAAGTTTACGCAGCCGCACGGCCTCGCTCTGCTTCATCAGCCCCATTGCTGCCCAGATGCCATAGAGCGCGGGCGCTGCATGACCCTTCGACAGAATGAAGCGGTCGCGCGCCGCATCCATCGGATTGGCCGCATCAATGTTGAGTTCGGCGGCATAGAGCGTCGCCAGAATGTCGGCGCAGGAAAGCGAACCGCCGGGGTGTCCCGAGCCTGCGTGAAAGATGCCGGCAATGGCGACTGCGCGCGTATCGCGGGCGCGCTCTGCAATGCGAGCAATGAGTGCGGGAGAAAACGCCTCCGGCGTTGATGCAAACTTTGTGGCGGCAAGAGCCATGACCAATCACCTTCTGCGTGGCCGTATCAGAAGGCATTGTCGATTGGTTAGGGTTACTCCCGCGTAAATGGCGCGCGCGAAACCGGCGCTGCAAATGACGCAAGGGAGCTGCGCACAATCGCCGTCAGCGATTGCGGCGTGACCGGCACCGGGTTTTCCTTGGTCAGCACGCTGTCGCGCGCCGCAGCAATTAAGAGTTTGTCAATGTCTATGCCGCGCGAGAGGGCGTGACGCACACGTTCGTAAAGGCCCGTGCGTGTCAGCACCTCCTGCCAATGCGCGATCAGGGCGTCCAGCGACCAGGGGGCGCGTTCCGGCAATTGCGCATTGAGATGGGGTAGAAGGAGCGCGAGCCGGTCGCCAATGGCGTCACGATAGGACGAAAGCCCCGCGCTGAAGAAGGCAAGAAGCGTCAGCGGATGCGGCAGCGCAATTTGCGCCGCAAGCGACTCGCCCAGCGTGTGCACAAGACCGGTGCGCACATTGGAAATGGCAATGCCGCCATAGGCAGACGCATAAAGCAGCTCCATCAGCACACTCTGGTCCGGCCGCACATTGCGCGAAAGCGTCTCTGCCGCGCGCATCAGCAAAGGCATGTGATGCAGCGCCAGCATGTCTGTGGCGGGAGAGCGCTCATGGCGGCAGATGAAAGTCTCCCACAGATGCATGAAGGCATCAAACGCACCGGCAAGCAGCCGCGTGGCGGATGCGCCCTCAAGCAGATGCGGATCAAGCACCGTGACATCCGGCACCACATCAAAGCTGCGCTGCGAGATTTTATGCCCCGTCGCCGGATCAGAAAGAATGAAGAAGCGGCTGGTCTCAGAGCCCGCACCCGGCAGCGACGAAGCCGCCACCAGCAAAGGCGCCTTTAAGCTGCGCGGTGCATCGCGCGCATCCAGTGTGCCATGACGCAATTGCATCACCACCGCCTTGGCAACATCAATGGTGGAGCCACCGCCAAGTGCAATGATGGTTTGGGGTGAAGCCGCCGCCGCCTTTTCCGCCGCAGCCAGCGCATCATCGCGCAATGGCTCGCGCGTCACGGGTATGCGCAGCGTATCGCGGGGAACCGGCAGTTCACGCTCGCAAAGCGCGGCGTCGATAATCAGCACATGCGGCGCTGCCGATGCCTTGATGGCGTCAGAAAGCGCACCGTCACCAGCGATCAGGCGGCCGGGAAAGTGAAAGCCCTTGCGTGCCGCGTTGTTATAGAAGCGCTCGAACATCGCCTTCAGTCTGCGCTGGCAAAGAGTTCGCACTCATAAGGCGCACTGGGATGATGGCCAAGATAAAAACGATAGCCGGGCGCGATGCGGTC
>DEIC01000043.1:0-6815 GCA_002352285.1 Alphaproteobacteria bacterium UBA2784
GGCGCCGAGCGTTACTCCACCGAGGTCGTGCTCCAGCGTTTCCGCGGTGAGCTTGTGATGCTCGATACGCGCGGCGGCGGTGGTGGCGGCGGCGAGCGTTCCTCGGGCGGCGGTGGCGGCCAGCGCGAAGAATTCTCGGGCAGCAATCTCGACGACGAGATTCCGTTCTAAGTCTTAATCATCGCCATACTTCGCCTTCATGCGCGCTTTGGCCGCCTTGCCGCGCTGCGCCCACAGGCGCCGTTGCGCCTGACGCGCCAGCGGGTCTTCCGCAATCTCAAAGCGCGCGGCCTCGCGCGCGAGCTTGCGCATGGATTTGAGGCGCGCAGTGGCAAGGTCGCCTGCCTCAATGGCTGCCTGCACGGCACAACCCGGCTCGCGCTCATGCGTGCAGTCGCGGAACCGGCATTGCACGGCCAGCGCGGCGATGTCGGCAAAGGCCGCATCAATGCCGGCCGAGGCATCGGTCAATCCAAGCTCACGCATGCCCGGCGTATCGAGGATGAGGCCGCCCGAGGGCAGCAGCGCCAGCTCGCGATGCGTTGTCGTATGCCGCCCCTTGTCGAGATGCGCGCTGATCGCCTGCGTCACCATGCGCGCCTCACCCAGCAGCGCATTGACCAGTGTTGATTTGCCGGCACCCGATGAGCCCAGCACCACCGCCGTCTCACCCGGCAGGATTTCGTTTGCCACTGCATCAACGCCGTCACCCGTGACGGCCGAGAGCGCCAGCACGGTCACGCCATGGGCAATCGCGCGCACGGCATCAATCTGGGCGGCGCCATCGCCAGCCAGATCAGACTTGGTGAGCAGCACGAGGGGCCGTGCGCCGCTTTCACGCGCGAGTGCCAGATAACGCTCCAGCCGCCGCGGNNCGTTCGGATGGGCGCAGTGACACAGCCACAAAGTCGCCGGTCACGGGCAGGGCGCCTTCACCTGCTTCGTGCATCAGGCGGCCTGCAAGCGTGGCTGCGTAGTGACCGTCATCGCAGACGATCTCATAGCGCCCGCGATGCTGGATGGTGACGCGGGCAGGATGGTGTTCAGGCGCCGCAAGAGATGCGAGCGCGCGCTGGCGCGAAGGCGTCCAGCCATAATTCTTGAGCAAGGGTTTGGTCTTTCGGTCAGGGCGTGAGTGTGCGCCGACCGGGGAGCGCGAAAGCCTGAAGCCTTAGGCGCAGACCGCGGCGGCGGAGAAAAGACGCGAGGTCTGGATGACAATCATCTTCGGTTCTCCTTGGTGCCGGGTTGGACAGAACTGAACCCCTAGCGCGAACTGCGTTTCAACGCAACAACTCCCTTCGCGGAAGGCGTCACCAGTCATCACTTAACGCACTGATATTAATGAGATTTTATGGCAATTTCCACTGTTGAAGCAGGCCCCCGGCCCCACTAGGTTGATCGCCGGTTCAGGCCCCATGATTCACCCATGCGGGCCGCTGACATCTGCTTGAGGCCACGCCGTTGACGACGCCGAACGACACGCCTGAAAATACTGCTGGTGATCCGCCGGGCAGCGACATTGCACCCATCGCGATTGAGGATGAGCTGAAACGCTCTTATCTCGACTATGCGATGAGCGTCATCGTCAGCCGCGCATTGCCCGATGCGCGCGACGGTTTGAAGCCCGTGCATCGCCGCATCCTCTATTCGATGCACGAAAACAGTTTCGTCTGGAACAAGCCCTACAAGAAATCCGCGCGCGTGGTTGGCGAGGTGATGGCGAATTACCATCCGCATGGCGACCAGGCGATCTATGACGCCCTTGTGCGCATGGCGCAGGAATTCTCGATGCGCGTGCCGCTGCTCGACGGGCAGGGCAATTTCGGTTCGATGGACGGCGATCCGCCTGCCTCAATGCGTTACACCGAAGTGCGCATGGACAAGGTGTCGGAGCAGATGCTGGCCGACATCGACGAAGACACAGTCGATTTCGTCCGCAACTATGATAACGAGCGGCGCGAGCCGGTTGCGCTGCCCGCGCGCTTCCCCAATCTGCTGGCGAACGGCGCCAACGGCATTGCCGTGGGCATGGCAACCAACATTCCGCCGCACAATCTGGGTGAGCTGATCGATGCCTGCATCGCCCTGATCGCCGATCCTGACATGTCGGTAGAGGCGCTGGCCGACATTGTGCCGGGCCCCGATTTCCCCACCGGCGGCCTCATCATGGGCAAGCAGGCCTGTCGCGCCGCTTTGATGCGTGGCCGCGGCTCCGTGCTGATGCGCGCGCGCTCGACAGTTGAGGAAATCCGCAAAGACCGCGAAGCGATCATCGTCACCGAAATTCCCTATCAGGTGAACAAGGCGGCGATGATCGAAAAGATCGCCGAACTGGTGCGCGACAAGCGCGTCGAAGGCATTGCCGATCTGCGCGATGAAAGCGACCGCGACGGTGTGCGCGTCGTCATCGAGCTGAAGCGCGACGCGATGGCCGAAATCGTGCTGAACCAGCTTTACCGCTTCTCGCCGCTGCAAACGTCGTTCGGCGTCAACATGCTGGCGCTGAACGGCGGCAAGCCGGAACTGATGTCGCTGCGCGAATTGCTGCGCGCCTTTGTCGATTTCCGCGAGCAGGTTGTTACCCGCCGCACCAAGTTCAATCTCAACAAGGCGCGCGACCGCGCCCATGTGCTGGCTGGCCTTGCCATTGCGGTTGCCAATATCGACGAGGTGATTGCGATCATCCGCAAATCGCCCAATCCGCAGGCCGCGCGTGAGGCGCTGACCTCGCGCGCTTGGCCGGCAGGCGACATGGCGCCCTTCATCCGCCTGATCGCCGATCCGCGCCATGCGCTGGCTGAGGATGGCACGCTGCATCTGTCGGAAGAGCAGGCGAAAGCCATTCTTGATCTGCGCCTCCAGCGCCTCACCGCGCTCGGCCGCGACGAGGTGGGCGACGAATTGTCGGCGCTCAAGGTCTCGATCGAAGATTATCTCGACATCCTGCGCAGCCGCGTCCGCGTGATGAACATCGTGAAGGACGAGCTTCAGGCGGTGAAGACAGAGTTCGCCACGCCGCGCCGCACTGAAATCGTGGAAATGGATTCCGAGGTCGAGGACGAAGACCTGATCCAGCGCGAAGATATGGCGGTCACGGTCACGCATGCCGGTTACATCAAGCGCGTGCCGTTGGGCGTCTATCGCGTGCAGTCGCGTGGCGGACGCGGGCGCGCGGGCATGGCGACCAAAGAGGAGGATTTTGTCTCCAAGGTCATCGTGGCCAATACGCATACGCCGATCCTGTTCTTCTCGTCGACCGGCATGGTCTACAAGATGAAGCTGTGGCGCATTCCGCTCGGCACGCCGCAATCCAAGGGCAAGGCAATGGTGAACCTGCTGCCGCTCGAGGGTGGCGAGACGATCACCACCGTCATGGCGCTGCCGGAGGATGACAAGCTCTGGGCCAAGCTCAACGTGATGTTCACGACCGCCAGCGGTTATGTGCGCCGGAACGAGCTGTCTGACTTCGTCAACGTGATGACGAACGGCAAAATCGCCATGAAGCTGGAGGAGGGCGACCGCATCGCGGGCGTGCAGATCTGCACCGACGCTGATGACGTGCTGCTGGCCACCCGCAACGGCAAGGCGATCCGCTTCCCCGTCAGCGATGTGCGCGTTTTCAAGGGCCGCGACTCCATTGGCGTGCGCGGCATCAAGCTGGCGGAGGGTGACGAACTGATCTCCATGGCGATCCTGCGTCATGTCGATGCGACGCCTGCCGAGGGCCGCGCCTATCTCAAGCAGGCGGCAGCCGCCCGCCGCGCACTGGGCGAGGAGGGCGAAGCCGCCGAGCCAGAAGTCTCCGACGATGGCGAGAATGACGGCGAGGAAGTTGCCCTCTCGTCAGAACGCTATGCGCAATTGGGCGCGTGGGAGCAGTTTATCGTCACCGTTTCCGAAAACGGCTTTGGCAAACGCTCCAGCGCCTATGAGTTCCGCACGTCGGGGCGCGGCGGTCAGGGCGTAACGGCGATGGGCATGTCCAAGCGCAATGGCCGCCTGATTGCCGGCTTCCCGGTGGAGGACAGCGATCAGCTGATGCTCGTGACAGACAAGGGTCAGACGATCCGCCTGCCGGTGCGCCAGATCCGCATTGCGGGCAGACCAACCCAGGGCGTCACCCTTTTCCGTATGGAGGAGGATGAACGCGTGGTCTCGGTAGAACGCATTGCGGGCGAAGAAGATGATGGCGCCTGACCAGACTTTTTTCCGCCTCCGCCCGCGTGACTCCACGCGGGGGAGGCCAGCGATGCGCTTGCATCGCGGGTGGGGGAAGTTGACGGAAAGCAGAGGCCCCCACCCAGATCGCAAGAGCGATCTGACCTCCCCCGCAACACGTTGCGGAGGAGGTGGGAGAAAGCTGGATTTGTCTGGCATCGATGTATGGGGGAGGGCGCCAGCATGAAGAAACGTGTCGGCCTTTATCCGGGCACGTTTGACCCGATCACGAATGGCCATCTCGATATCATCGCGCGCGCGATGAAACTCGTGGATCATCTGGTAATCGGTGTTGCCATCAACGAGGCGAAGGGCCCGCTCTTTTCGTTGGCCGAACGTGTCGCCATGGTGGAGCACGAGGCGGCTGCCTTTGCCCGCGCTACGGGCGCGACGGTGGAGGTCAAACCCTTCAACACACTTCTGATGAAGTTCGCGGAGGAGGTGGGCGCCCACATCATCATCCGCGGCCTGCGCGCTGTCTCCGACTTTGAATACGAGTTCCAGATGGTCGGCATGAACATGCGCCTGAATCCAGCCATCGAAACCGTCTTCCTGATGGCCGAGCCCCAGCATCAGGCCATTGCCTCGCGCCTGGTGAAGGAAATTGCGGTATTGGGCGGAACAATCGACAGCTTCACCTCGCCCTATGTCGCCGAGCGTCTGAAAAAGCGGATCGCCGAGCGCCGCAAGTGATGAACTGCAATGCGCGTTGACGAATTTGACTTCCATCTGCCGGAGGATCGCATTGCGCTGCGCCCGGCGGAGCCGCGCGATTCCGCCCGTATGCTTGTCGTCAGGCAGGATGGCGCAATGGAAGACCGCATCGCGCGCGACCTGCCGCAGTTTCTGCGCGCGGGCGACATCATGGTGTTCAACGACACGCGCGTCATCCCTGCCCAGCTCACCGCCCGCCGTGCCCCACGCGCTGCTTCGCCTTTGGAGCGGCCGCAGCCCCTCTCTGGCCCGCGCATCGGGCTGACGCTGCACAAGCGGCTTGGCCCCAATGTGTGGCTGGCTTTCGCCCGGCCTGCCAAAAAACTGGAGCCCGGCGATCACCTTTCTGTTGCGGGCGAGCTGCAGATGCGGGTGGAGGAGCGTCACGACGGCGGTGAAGTGATGCTGGTCTTTGAATTGGAGGGGGCGGCCCTTGACGCGGCCATCGCGCTTCTGGGTGAAACGCCGCTGCCGCCCTACATCGCTTCAAAGCGCCCGCCCGATGAGCGTGACCTGCGCGATTACCAGACCATCTATGCCGCCAATGACGGCTCGGTGGCCGCCCCCACAGCCGGTCTTCATTTCACGCCTGCCTTGCTGGCGGCGCTGAATGCGCGCGGCGTCATGCGCGAAACGGTGACATTGCATGTCGGCGCGGGAACGTTTCTGCCGGTCAAGGCCGACGATACGCGCGATCATAAGATGCATGCCGAATGGGGCGTCGTTTCCCATGCCGCCGCGGCACGCATTAACGAGGCGCGTGCCAAGGGCGGCCGCCTGATCTGCGTTGGCACCACGTCCATGCGCCTGATCGAGTCTGCGGCGGATTCATCGGGCAAGGTTCACGGCTTTGCCGGTGAGACAGACATATTCATTACGCCGGGCACGCCGATCCGCGCCTGCGATGTGCTGATGACGAATTTCCACCTGCCGCGCTCAACCCTCTTCATGCTGGTTTCGGCCTTCATGGGGCAGGAAGTGATGCGCAAGGCCTATGCGCATGCGATTGCCGCGGGCTATCGCTTTTATTCCTATGGTGATACGTCGCTGCTTTTCCGGGCNNCGATGCCGCGAGGTGATATCCGCACACCCGCCTTCATGCCGGTGGGAACGGCGGCAACCGTCAAGGCGATGCTGCCGGAAAGCGTGCGCGAGACAGGCGCCGACATCATTCTGGGCAACACCTATCACCTGATGCTGCGCCCGGGCGCAGAGCGCATTGCGGCCGTGGGCGGCCTCCACAAATTCATGAACTGGCAGCGCCCGATCCTGACCGACAGCGGCGGCTTTCAGGTCATGTCGCTGTCGCAGTTGCGCAAGCTGACGGAAGAGGGCGTGCGCTTCAAATCGCACATCGACGGGTCAGAACACATGCTCACCCCTGAACGGGCGATGGAGGTGCAGCGGCTGCTGGGTTCTGACATCCAGATGCAGCTGGATGAGTGCACGCCGTTTCCCGCGACAGAGGAGCAGGCGGAGAAATCGCTCGCGCTCTCGCTGCGCTGGGCCAAACGCTCGAAGGACGCCTTTGGCAGCCAGCCAGGCCGCGCCATCTTTGCCATCGTGCAGGGCAGCACCTTTCCGCATCTGCGCCGCCGTTCTGCCGAGGGGCTGATGGAGATCGGCTTTCCCGGCTATGCCGTCGGCGGGCTGGCGGTGGGCGAGGGTCACGCCGCCATGCTGGAGGTGCTGGAGGCGACAGTTCCCCTGCTGCCGCAGGACCGGCCGCGCTATCTCATGGGCGTCGGCAAGCCCATCGACATTGTGGAGGCGGTGGTCCGCGGCATCGACATGTTCGACTGCGTGTTGCCCACACGCTCGGGCCGCACCGCGCAGGCCTTTACGCGCGAGGGGCCACTCAACATGCGCAATGCACGCCA
>DEIC01000043.1:6825-7495 GCA_002352285.1 Alphaproteobacteria bacterium UBA2784
GCTGCCTTTGCCGCCGCCTTCCGCGCGTCACCAGCGGGGGCGCGGGAGACGGGGAAGGCCGAAACCTGACGCGTCAATTTTTGGGGTAATTTTGTTGACCCGGCATGGGGCCGCACATAAGTTCCGCCCGCCGCAAGGGAGCCCGTAGCTCAGTCGGTAGAGCATCTGACTTTTAATCAGAGGGTCTCGGGTTCGAATCCCGACGGGCTCACCATGAAAATGCCGGAATGGGCGTCAACCCTCTGTCATCCTTGTGGAATCACAGTCGGCGCGATCTGACCCAAGTTTGACCCTGCGCATTGACCAGCCTTGGCGGGTTGATTATCCACAAGCGTATCTTGTTGCGGTGCCGCCGGGCGCCGCACTGCCATTTCGGGGATGTGCCAATGAACCTGTTCAACCGTTTGGCTCTTGCCGCTGCCATGCTCTTTGGCGCGGTCATGCTGTCGGCCTGCGAGGGCGGCTTTGCCGGCCCCGGCGGCGGCACCACCGGCCCCGCAGTGGGCGCGACCGAAGTGCCGGACGCATCAGATGCTGTCGCCTTTGCGCAGGCCTATCGCCTGGGCGTGGGCGACAAGGTGCGCGTCATTGTCTATGGCGAGGAAGATCTATCGGGCGAGTTCGAGGTCGACTCAACGGGCGTGATTGCCCTTCCTCTCGTGGGCGAGAC
>DEIC01000043.1:7538-11521 GCA_002352285.1 Alphaproteobacteria bacterium UBA2784
TCCTACGTGTACATCACGCGTGACGGCTCGACCGAGGAAGTCGAATATCCCGCCGACCACACGACAAAGATTTTCCCGGGCGACATCATCAAGGTTCCCGAACGGATCTTCTGAACGCGATGGCAGGTTTCCTCTCCCGCATATTTGGCGGTGGCGCTGGCGCGGGCAAGGCCGCGCCGCACGCACCAGAGGGGATGCGCATCTATGCCATTGGCGACATTCACGGGCGGCTTGACCTGTTGAAGGTACTGGTTGAGCGCATCAATGCCGACTTTTCAGCGTCGGGCGCGCGCCAGCAGGTCATCATCTGTGTCGGTGACTATGTCGATCGCGGCCTGAACTCCAGAGGCGTCATCGACTTCCTGATCGACGGCATGCCCAAAGCAGCCGAATGCCGCTTTCTCATGGGCAATCATGAGGAAGCGTTCCTGCAATTCATGGATGACCCGGCTATCGGCCCGCGCTGGAAAGATTTCGGCGGGCTGGAGACGCTGCACTCCTACGGTGTTGAAATTGCCAGCAACGCGCTGAAAGACGCGCGCTGGTTTGCTGAAGCGCGCGAGGAACTCAACCGCAACATCCCGCCGCGCCATCTGGCGTTTCTGCGCAATCTCGAGATGACAGCCGAATATGGCGACTATTACTTCGTGCATGCGGGCATAAGACCGGGCGTGAAGCTCAACCGCCAGATCGGTGTCGATCAGCTCTGGATCCGCGACGAATTCCTGTCCGACCGGCGGGACCACGGCAAGATCATCGTCCACGGCCACACGCCGGTGATGGAGGTCGATCTCCAGCCCAACCGGATCGGGATCGACACCGGCGCCTATCTCACGAACAACCTCTCAGCCCTGGTTCTGGACGGGGCTTTCCGTGGCCTTCTGGACACAAAATCCCATAACCGCCCCCTTGATCTTGGGATGGCCGCCTGAAAATCGGGCAGGGTGTCGTCAGAAAAGTCATTGAATTCAGGATGATAGGCCAAACTCACCGGTTTGCGCGCTTGCCTATGCAGGTCGGCGTGTTAGATTGTCCGGTGGAAACCGTCATGGATTCGGTAGTATGAACCCGGCGGTGTTGAATTTCTGCGCCGCGGCCGCGACTTGTGGCTGCGCGTGCAGGATTTGCTATTGAGTGTGCGGCTGCTGTTCGGGATGGGGCGGCAGCCAGGTTCAAGGGGGACGAGTGGTGACGCGCGGACTTAAAAATCGCACAGCGATGGCTCTGGTGTTGGCAGCAGCAGCGCCAATGACACTGGTCTTTGCACGGGCTGTTGATGCCCAGACGGTGACCGGCGGCGCAGAGACTTCGGCCAACAGCGGCTACGTCACGATGTCGGCGCCCCGCATTGACCCCTTGGGCGATATTGGGCCGAGCCTCGTGCCGCAGGGATTTGAGCCTGTTGGCGCGCGCGTCGGCAGCTTCATGTTCTTTCCGCAGATCGAAGTGACCGGCACATTCGACGACAACATTTATGCGACCAACACCGCCGGTGAAGATGACTTCATCACCCGCTACATGGCGGGCGCAGTGATGCAGTCAACCTGGGCGGATGACGAACTGCACTTTGGTGGCGCCTATGTCTATTCGGACTATGCCGACAATGAAGACGAAAGCGCGAGCGACGCGGGCCTGATCGGTGGCGGCGCCTTCCGTCTGGGGACAAGCACGACATTCGCGTTCGAAGGCACCTATCAGTGGCTGACCGAAGACCGCGCCTCAAACGATCTGCCGGGTTTCCAGGCTGAGCCGACGGATGTGGAGCTGTTTGATGTGTGGGCCACACTCACGCACCGCTTCAACCGCCTGACGGCTGCCGTTGGCGCCGGTTTCCAAAGCGCTGACTATGATGATGTGCCGCTGTTTGGCGGCGGCACGCTCGACATGGACGAGCGTGATCGCGAAAAGACCACGTGGATGGGCTATCTCGGCTACGAACTTTCGCCCGGCTATTCGTTCTACCTGCGCGGCAGCCTCTACGATATCGACTATGACCTCCAGCCGCCTGCGGTGTTCTTCAACCGCGACTCCGAAGGCTACGAGGTGCTGGCGGGCATCAGCTTTGAGCTGACGCGGCTCGTGAATGGCCATGTCGCCATCGGCTTCTTTGAGCAGGATTATGATTTCGCCGGNNGAGGAAACCCAGCTTCTGTTCTCATCCAGCTATGTGCGGACGCGTTTCGGCATCGGCGTGGTGCACGCACTCTATCCCAACATCAACATCTCGGCCGGCGTCGCCCGGACGGATGATGACTACGAGGCGCTGGGTCCGGCGCGTGACGATCAGGGCTGGGACGTGAATGCAGGCGCCGTCTGGTTCATCAACCGCAACCTCTCGGCCAATTTTGATTTCCGCTACACCGACCGCGACTCGAATACGGTCCTGTTTGAGTTTGAGCGCACCCGGGTTGGCGGCGGCCTGACCATCCGGTTCTGAGCCCGAAGGGGGCGATGAGACACAAAATGGCCGCAAGCGGCCGTCATGCAATCGCCCTGCGGGAACCGCCGCAGGGCGTTTTGCTGGCGATAGAGGCAATTGGACGACGCGGGCCAAAGCCGCGATAATGGAACCGCACAAGAACGGCGCCGACGATGCAGCAGGAAGTCCCCCCCAACCTGAAAAATCTTGACCTTGAGGAGCCGCAGGCAGCGCCGGGCAGGCCGCATCCGGGCGCGGCCATTATCGACCTCAAGCTGGTCATTGCCGCCGTCATGCGCCGCTGGCGCATCATTGCCGGCATTGTGGTCCTGGGCGCGCTGATCGCCGGTGTCGTGACCGCCCAGATGAAGCCCCGTTACACAGCAACAGCGCTTCTGATGGTCTCGATGCAGACGATCAAGCTGCAGGACATTGACAGCGTTCTCAGCGGCCAGCCGGCCAGCGCCGCCGCCGTTGAAAGCCAGATCGAACTCCTGCGCTCGCGCGACCTTGCCCGCCGCGTGGTCGAGAAACTGAACCTGATCGAAGACCCGGAATATAACGGTGCGCTCGGCGGCGGGTTCTCGCTGGATCCGCGCGTCTGGATCAGCAGCCTTTTTTCTTCCGATGCGGAGTTGCCGCCGGAAGCCAAGCGCGCGGCTGCCGTCGAAGGCGCCATCGATGTGCTGATCGACAATCTCTACATTGTGCGCACTGGCAATTCACTGGCGATGACGCTCTATTTCGTGGCGTCCGATCCGCAAAAGGCTGCCGACATCGCCAACGCCATCGCGCAGGCTTATGTGGAGTGGCAGCTCGACATCAAGTTCGACAGCACGCGCCGCGCTACCGAGTGGCTGAACAGCCGCCTCAATGACTTGCGCGAACAGATGCGCACGGCTGAAGCCGCCATGGAGGCATATCGCTCCGAGCAGGGCCTGAGCGAAACGCGATCCGGCACGCTCGCCGAAGGCCAGCTGGACGAGCTCAACACGCAATTGGCCCTGACGCGCGCCTCGCTGGCCGAAGCCGAGGCGAAATACGCGCGCGTGCGCCAGCTTGTCGCCTCGGGCGCAGGCATCGATTCCATGGCCGATGTGCTGGACAGCGAAACGATCAGCGCCTTGCGCGCGCAACAGGCAGAACTGGTGCGTGAAAAGGCCGATCTTGAAACCCGCTATGGCCCGCGCCACCCGAAGCTTGTCAACATCCAGGCCCAGCTGACCGACATCGAAAGCCAGATCCGTGCCGAGATCGAGCGCATCTCGGCCAGTCTTGGCAATGAAGTCACGGTCATCCGCGCACGCGAAGCCTCCTTGCGCGCCAGCATCGCCGACCTGACCGGCGAGAACAATCTTGATAACGCCGCGCGCGTGCGCCTGCGCGAACTCGAGCGCGATGCCGAGACCGCACGCCAGCTTTATGAGACCTTCCTGACGCGCTTCAAGGAAGTCAGCAATCAGGAAGAGCTGCAGGAGCCGGACACCCGCATCGTCTCCAGCGCCCAGCCGCCCACCGAAAAGTCCGGTCCGCGCATCATGCGCTCCATGCTTGCTGTTGCAGG
>DEIC01000074.1 GCA_002352285.1 Alphaproteobacteria bacterium UBA2784
GCCTCGCTGCTGCCGTGGCTCGCGGGAACGGCCCTGCTGCATTCAGCCATCGTGGTCGAGCGCCGCGAAACGCTGAAGGCATGGACGGTGCTTCTGGCCATCATCGCCTTTGCGATGAGCCTTCTGGGCACCTTCATTGTACGCTCCGGCATTCTCACCTCCGTGCACGCCTTTGCAAATGATCCTGATCGTGGCGTCTTCGTGCTTGCCATTCTTGTGCTCAGCGTGGGTGGAGCGCTGGCGCTTTTTGCCTTCCGGGCGCAGCATCTCAAGCCTGCCGCCAGCTTTGCATTGATGAGCCGCGAAACGCTTCTCCTCATCAACAACCTTCTTCTGGCGGCGCTGGCAGGAACCGTACTGATCGGCACGCTCTTCCCCATTTTCGCCGAGGCCGCCGGATTTGTGGCCAGCGTCGGCGCCCCCTATTTCCATCTCACCTTCCTGCCAATGGCAGCGTTGCTCGTGCTCCTGATGCCGTTCGGTCCGCTGTTTGCGTGGAAGCGGGCAGATGTCGCCCGCGCCGCGCGTGCGCTCTGGCTTGCCTTCGGTGCGGCGCTGCTGCTGGGAATTCTCGCGCTTCTGCTGGTTGAGGGGCGTCCGGCCATCGCTGCCTTCGGGCTCTTCTGTGGCATGTGGCTGATCTTTGGCGCCATCGCCGATCTGGGCGAGAAGGCGCAGCTCGCACGCGCCGGTTTCAGGTCAGCACTTGCACGATTGGTGCGCCTGCCACGCTCTGCCATTGGCGGCGCACTCGCGCATTTGGGCCTTGGCATTACGATTGCGGGCATCACCGGCACGGCGGTGTGGACGACGGAACTCGTCGCGGCGGCGCGTCCCGGCGATGTGCTGCATGTGGCCGGTTACGACGTCGCATTCGAGGGAACCGCGCGCGCCCTTGGCCCCAATTACATTTCAGATCGCGCAACGCTTTCCTTCCATCGCGGCGGCGATGCGCCGATCCGGTTGTTCCCCGAACGGCGCTTTTATCCCGTGCAGCGCATGGCCACGACCGAGGCGGCGATCAGCGCGTCCGTTTCGCGCGATATCTATGCCGTGCTCGGCGATGTGAACGAGGACGGCAGCTTTACGCTGCGCATCCACGTCAATCCGCTGGCGCCATGGATTTGGGGCGGCGCGCTGGTGATGGCGCTGGGCGGCGCCTTTTCGCTTGCCGACCGCCGCCTGCGCATCGGCGTTCCTGCACGCGCACGGGCGAGGGCGGCGGTATGAGAGAGGGAAAACATGCACTTCTCCTGCAGCCTCCCCTTTCCTTAAGGGGTGAGCGGAGCGCAAGGGACTTGCGTGAGTGCAATTGCACGAAATGCAAGTCCGGTGGGGTTGCGGGAAGCTGTAATGATTCCGTGAACGGTGCCCCCCACCGATTTGCGCAAGCGCGCAAATCTGCCTCCCCCATCAACAGGGGGAGGCGGAAGAGGGATGCCTTCAAATGGCTGCACCGCTTCACGGGAGCACTTCTCGCTTTCCTCCTCACCTTGTCACCCGCCCGCGCCGTCGAGCCAGACGAGATCCTGCAAGATCCGGCGCTGGAAGCGCGCGCACGCACCCTGTCGCAGGAGTTGCGCTGCGTCGTCTGCCAGAATGAATCGATTGACGCATCATCGGCGGGCATCGCGCGCGATCTGCGCATTCTCGTGCGCGAGCGTCTGCTGGCAGGCGACAGTGATGAGGAAGTGCTCACCTTCATTACGGATCGCTATGGCGATTACGTCTTGCTCAAGCCCCGGCTTTCAACGCAGACGCTTGTGCTTTGGTTTGGCCCGTTCATCCTGTTGATGGCGGGCGGCGCCGGCCTTGCCGTTTACCTTCGCAGGCGCAGGCTTGCCGGCGTCATGGCGCAGGAGGCGGCCCTTACGCCCGCGGAAGAAGCTGAGATTGCCGCCTTGCGCGCCCGCACCGGCGAGCCGACCTAAACTCCTTTTCATGCCCGCGACAGGCGCAATTAAGGCAGCGCCCGTCATCATTTCATCCAGAATCCGGGGTGAACTCTCCAGAATATCCATGCGCATGCCGCCTTTGATTGCGTGAAGGGTGGGGCTTGGCGGCCTGTGTCTGAACCAACGAGGATGAATATGACGCCGTCTGAATTCGATCACGTCCCCACGAAAGAAAATGACGCCATCGCCCCCGCTCCGGCGCATGCTCCCCGCAACAGCTCTTTCCTGCGTGGCCTGCTGCTTGGCGCTTCCGCCATTGGCCTTGTTGCAATTGGCGCGCTGGCGCCGCGCCTGCTCGACAGCGATCCGGCGATTGCCGTGGATACAACGCCACCCGCAACCGTCAGCGCCGCCGGTTCTGCCGTGGTGACGCCGCTCACCGGCACAGCTATCGGCCCGTCGGCCTATCCGATGACCTTTGCAGACGTGGTGGATCGCGTTGCGCCCGCCGTCGTCAGCGTGCGCGCCGAGGTAACGCCCACAGTTGCCAATTTTGAAATGAATGGCGATCCGCGCCTGCAGCCTTTCATGGACCGTTTCCGCGACCGGTATGGCGAGCGTTTCAACAACGTGCCGCGCGGCGGCCGTGGCCGCAATCCGGAACCGGAACGCGGCCCGCAAGGCATCTCGATGGGCTCAGGCTTCATCGTGGACAAGGACGGCTTCATCGTCACCAACAACCACGTGATCGAGGGCGCAACCAAAATCACGGTCATTCTTTCAGACGGGCGTGAAGTGGCGGCAACCCTTGTGGGCCGCGACGAGGCAACCGACATCGCCCTGCTCAAGGCCGACGCAGGCGCAGAACTGCCCTATGTCGAATTTGCCGATGACACGCAGGTCCGCGTTGGCGACTGGGTCGTGGCGGTCGGCAATCCCTTTGGCCTTGATGGCACGGTGACCGCAGGCATTGTTTCGGCCCGCAGCCGCGACATCGGCAATGGTCCTTACACGGACTTTTTCCAGATCGATGCCTCCATCAACCGCGGCAATTCCGGCGGCCCGGCTTTTGATCTCAATGGCCGCGTTGTCGGCATGAACACGGCAATCTATTCGCCCTCGGGCGGCAGCGTGGGCATCGGCTTTGCGATCCCGGCTTCAACCATCCAGACGATCATTGGCGATCTGCGCGCCACCGGCACGGTCGAGCGCGGCTGGCTTGGCATCCAGATGCAGGCGGTTGACGCCGACATGGCGCAGGCTCTTGGCCTTGATGCACCCAAGGGCGCACTGATCGCAGCGATTGACGCCAACGGTCCCGCTGCGGCGGCGGGCTTCCAGCGCGGCGACGTGATCCTGAAGGCAGGTGGTCAGGATGTGGCTGACAGCCGCGCGCTGGCCCGCATTGTCGGCAGCCTTGATCCCGGCAGCTCGCAAACCTTTGAGGTGCTGCGCGACGGCCAGATGGTAACGCTGACGGCCAATCTGGGCACGCGCCCGGGCGCGCAGCAGGCATCGATTGATCCTGAAACGCTTTCACCCGGCGGTGAAGATGCATTGCCCGGGCTGACGCTCGGCCGCGTTGAGAGCCGCATCAATGGCCCCAATGGCGAGCTGGCGGTGTCGGGTGTGCAGATCACCGATGTGTCGCCGGGCTCTGATGCCGCCGACAAAGGTCTGCGTGCAGGCGACGTGATCCTGTCCGTCAACAATAACGACGTCGCCACGCCCGCCGATGTGAAGGCGGCCGTGGATGGCGCACGCGCCAGTGGCCGCCGCACGGTGATGCTGCTGGTTGAAAGCAATGGCCGCCACCGCTTCGTGGCGCTTGATTTGGGGCAGGGGTGAAACTGCCCACCCTTTACCAGCGGATTCCACGCCCCGTATGGAAACCGCTGTAGTCCGCGCCGGGAGTTACCGATCCTTCCCCCCGTGTTGCTCCCGGTGCGGACGCCTTTTCGGGCCCAATGTGGCCAAGCCCCTTATTCCCTTGACGCCTGACAGCAGGCTATAGATATGACCCCGCAGACGATCACACTTACCGCCAGCGAAAACGACACGATGCGCGTCCTCGTCGTTGAAGACGATCACGAAACCGCCAACTACCTCATCAAGGGCTTGCGCGAGAGCGGTCACGTGGTTGACCACGCTCCCGACGGTGTTGAGGGGCTGGAGATGGCGCGCGGCCAGTCCTATGACGCCGCCATTGTTGACCGCATGCTGCCGCGCCTTGATGGCCTGTCGCTGGTCAAGCGCATGCGCGAGGACGGCAATGAAACGCCGGTTCTTTTCCTCAGCGCGCTGGGCGCTGTCGATGACCGCGTGAAGGGTCTGAAGGCCGGCGGCGACGACTATCTCACCAAGCCCTATGCGTTTGCCGAACTGCTGGCGCGTGTCGAGGCGCTGGTGCGCCGCCGCCAGCCTGCCGCCGTGCAGACGCGGCTTCAGGTCGGCAACCTTGAGCTTGACCTGCTCTCGCGCACCGCAATGCGCGCGGGCCAGCCCGTTGATCTCCAGCCGCGCGAATTCCTGCTGCTTGAATATCTGATGCGCCATGCAGGCCAGGTGGTGACGCGCACCATGCTGCTCGAGAATGTGTGGGACTATCACTTCGATCCGCAGACCAACGTGATCGACGTGCACATCTCCCGCCTGCGCGCCAAAATCGACAAGGGTTTTGACGAGCCGCTGCTGCACACCGTGCGCGGCGCCGGATATTGCCTGCGTGCGGCTGCTTAAGCTCCTGCGCACCACAGCCTTCCGGCTGGCGCTGGTCTATGTGCTTGTCTTTGCAGTCTCGGCGGGCCTTCTCATCGGCTTCATCTATCTCTCCACGTCATCCTTCATGGCGGCGCAGACAGATGAAACGCTGAATGCAGAGATCACCGGCCTTGAAGAGCAATACCGTCAGCGCGGTCTGCCGGGCCTGCGCCAGATCATCATCGAGCGCAGCTCGCGATCGGAATCGAGCCTCTACCTTCTGGCCAATGCGGACCTCTCGCGCATTGCGGGCAATCTTTCAATCTGGCCCGCCGATGCAGAGCGCGAACCCAATGGCTATATGAATTTCACCTATGACCGGCAGGTTGCTGACGGTATCGAGAAACGCCTCGCCCGCGCGCGCCAGTTCCGGTTGCCCGGCAATTTTTATCTTCTGGTCGGGCGTGACGTGGTTGACCGCCGCGGCGTCGAGGATCTCATTACCGATGCACTCCTGTGGGCGGGTGCGCTGACGCTGGCGCTCGGACTTCTGGGCGGGTTCGTCATCTCGCGCAACATGATGAGCCGCATCGAAGCGATCAACCGCACCAGTCGCGACATCATGGAAGGCGACCTCTCGCGCCGTGTCGAGTTGACCGGCATTGGCGACGAGTTTGATGAACTTGCCTCCAACCTCAATGACATGCTCGATCAGATCAGCCGCCTGATGGCGGGCATGCGCGAAGTGTCGGACAACATTGCCCACGATCTGCGCACGCCACTGAACCGGCTTCGTTCCCGCCTCGAAGTCACCCTGATGAAGCCGCAAGGCGATCAGGAATACCGCGAGGCGCTGGAGCAGGCGATCAGCGATGCCGACGGCCTCATTTCGACGTTCAATTCACTGCTCCTGATCACCCGTGCGGAATCCGGCGTGCTGCGCGAGAACTTCGCGCCCACGGATCTCTCTGCCATCGTGCGCGACATGAGTGAACTCTATGAACCTGTAGCAGAGGCGAAGAACATCGCGTTTCGTGCGATCAGCGGCCCGCCGGTCACCTGCCGCGGCGATCGCAGCCTGATCTCGCAGGCGCTGGGCAACATGATCGACAATGCGATCAAGTACACGCCTTCGGGCGGCGCGGTCTCGGTGTGGGTGCAGCGCGAGGCCGGCACGGCAACGCTTAAAGTGCGCGATAATGGCCCCGGTATTCCCGAAGCTGATCGTGCGCGCGTGCTCCAGCGATTTGTACGGCTCGAAGCCAGCCGCCACACGCCGGGCAGCGGGCTGGGTCTAAGCCTGGTTGCTGCTGTCGCCCAGCTGCACGAGGGTGAGTTGCAGCTTGACGATGCCGGACCGGGGCTGATCGCAAGCCTGCGTTTGCCGCTCGACGCTTAGGCGGGAAGGCGCGCCTGTTTCCGCCCTGCGCCTGATGCGCTAGCGTTGCCTTGAATCGCGGGGAGGATGGCAATGGCGGGCGTGTTGACAGGCGTGCGGGTTCTCGATTTCGGGCGTTACATCGCAGGCCCCTATTGCGGCGCGCTGCTGGCCGATCTGGGCGCCGATGTGATCCGCATCGAAAAGCGCGAGGGCAGCGAAGACCGCTTCCTCACGCCCGTCCTCAATCATGATTCAACGAAGGATCGTGAAGGCGCGCTCTTCCTCCAGATGAACCGCAACAAGCGCGGCATGACACTTGATCCCATGACGGCACGCGGCCGCGCCATTGCCCATCAACTGGCAGCTAGCGCCGATGTGGTGATCGCCAATCTGCCGCCGCAGACGCTGAAAGACATGGGCCTTGATTACGAAACGCTGTCAGCCGTCAACCCGCGCATCATCCTCACGACAGTATCAGCGTTCGGTCACGGCGGCCCCTATTCGGATCGCGTGGGCTTTGATGGCGTGGCGCAGGCGATGAGCGGATCGGCGTGGTTTTCGGGCTCGCCCACCCAGCCGGTGCGCAGCCAGGCACCCTGGGTTGATTTCGGGACGGCATCGCTTGCGGCGCTGGGCACGCTCGCCGCCCTGATGGCCCGTGATCAGACGGGCAAGGGCCAGGTGGTGGAGGGTGCTTTGCTCGCAACCGCCGTCACGTTTTTCTCCGGCACGCTGATCGAGCAGGGCATGCTGGGCCTCAACCGCGTGGGCACACTCAATCGCGGCCAGACGGCGGGGCCATCAGACATTGTGAAATGCAAAGACGGCTGGATCATCGTGCTCATCAACGGCAACCAGCTGTTCCGCCGCTGGGCGAAACTGGTGGGCAGGCCAGAGCTGGAAAAGGATCCGCGTTTCCTGACTGACGAATTGCGCGGCAACAATGGCGCCGTGCTCTCGCGCATCACGGAAGATTTCTGCCGTGACATAACGGTGGCCGAGGCGTTGGCCACCTTTGAAAAGGGCCGTGTGCCGGCAGGCCCCGTCTATTCACCGCAGCAATTGCTGGATGATCCCCATGTCAATGCGATTGGCTTGCTTGAAAAGGTTGATTATCCGGGCGCCGAAAAGCCTGCGCCGCTGGCGCGCACGCCGGTGAAATTGTCGGATACGCCGGGCACGATCCGCCACCGCGCGCCGCTGTTGGGTGAACATACGCACGAAATCCTTGCCGAACTTGGCTACTCCGACAAGGAGATCGCGGCGTTGAAGGATGAGGGCGTGGTGTAGGGAAGGCGAAGTGATCTCCTGATCTTCCGCCTTCCCCGTCTCTTGGGCTATCGTATGCACACATCTCATAGAGCCCATGATTTTCTTGAGATTTTTTCGCCTCCGCCCGCGCTGCTTGGCGCGGGGGAGGCCAGCGATGCCCTTGCATCGCGGGTGGGGGAAATTTGGCGGAAAATAGTGGCCCCCACCCAGATCGCAAGAGCGATCTCTTGCGCTCCGCTCACCCCCGCAACAAGTTGCGGAGGAGGTGGAAGCAAGATGTGTGAATCCGAGAGCGTATCCTGGGGGAGGCGGACTTGCGTCTTCGCAAATCGGTGGGGGGCACCATCGACGAACGCAGCACAGCGTCCCGCAACCCCACCGGACTTGCAATCGCTTCGCTCTGCAAGTCCCGCCTCCCCTTTGAGGAAAGGGGAGGCGAAAGAAATGATGCGTCACATCGCCCCCAACCTCACCCCGCCGCTACACCTCTGCGCGTCAGCAATTCAAATCGCCAGACCATCAGCACGGCGGCAATGGCAAGCCCCAGCGCAAGGCCGTACCACACACCGACCGCGCCCAGGCCGCCGGGAAACGCAAGCGCCGCTGCCGCCGGAAACGCGATCAGCCAATAGGCAGCGCCCGCAATCAGCATCGGCACGCGCGTATCCTTGAGGCCGCGCAGCGCACCCGCCGCCGACACCTGCAAGCCGTCAAACAGCTGGAAGAGTGCCGCCACCGCCAGAAACGACGCCGCAAACGCGCCTGCAGCCGCATTCACCGGATCATCCGGGTCCACATAGATTGCGACGATGACGCCGGGCGCAAACCACATCACCAGTCCCATCGCCAGCATGAAGGCTGCCGACATCGCAATCGCCGCATGGCCCGCAATGCGCATGCCATGGGGATCACGTGCACCCGCCGCATAGCCCACGCGCACGGCGGCCGCCGAGGCAATGCCCATCGGCACCATGAACGTGGCCGAGGCAACATTGATAGCGATCTGGTGGCCTGCCACGGCATCCGCGCCAAAAAGGCCGATCAGCGCGACGGCTGCCGAGAATACGCCCACTTCAAAGCTCATCGACACGGCAATCGGCCAGCCCACACGGCAGACTTCGCGCACGCGCTTCCAGTTCACATGGAAGAAGTGATGCATCGCATGTACGGCGTGAAAGTCGGCATCAAACCGGAAGACAAGCGCCATCAGCGCAAAACCGATGAAATCGGCAATCGCGCTGGCGATGGCAGCTCCGGCAATCCCCATGGCAGGCGCGCCGAGATGGCCGAAGATCAAGACCCAGTTGAGGAACACGTTCACGCAGAACATCACGAATGCGATGGCCAGCGCCGGGCGCGGCCGGTCCATGGCAGCTGCAAAGCCGCGCATCGCAATCAGCATGAACACAAAGGGCAGGGCGGGCAGCCGCAGATAGTTGTAGAGCGCACCCTGTTCGGCCAGCACGCGATCCTGCCCCAGCGACAGAAGGATCGTCTCGCTGAAAAGCACGATCACGATGATCGGTAATGCACCCAATACGGCAACCCACAATCCGCTGCGGCACGTGTCGCGCAGATCATCGGTCGTTGCAGCCTTGCGCAGTTCGCGGTTGAGCCCGTTGCCGTCCGCACCAATTGCTTGCGCCGCAATCGGCGAGACCGCCTGCAGAAATCCCATCGCCGGCACGAAGAAAAAATAGAAAAGGGCGGACCCGAGCGCGACCGCAGCCAGCGGCACAGCGCCCAGCGTGCCGATCATGATGACGTCGGCAATGCCAACCGCCATCCACAGCATTTGCGTTGCCATGATGGGCGCAGAAAGGCGCAGCATCGCCTTCGCCTCGCGCCGATAGGCGGCAGAGACGGAGCCGTGTGCGGGCGGAATGCCTTCCGCCGCCGGTTCAAGTGTCGCGGGCATGGCCGCACTCTGACTTTCTTTGCGCCCAGGGTCTCCGGAAACATGTGTCTCCGGACTCAAGGATGCGTGATGACCGGCGGAAGTTTTGGTCGGAGAGAGAGGATTCGAACCTCCGGCCCCTGCGTCCCGAACACAGTGCTCTACCAGGCTGAGCTACTCTCCGTGACTGCCGCCAGTCGGGGAGGCGGGGTTATAGCCGCGCGCAAAGCCCTCTGTAAAGCCGCAGAATATGGGGAATTTCCGGGCCGCTCAGCCTTTGGAGGCCTTGGCTGCAAAGGATTTGAGGGCCCGGTTCAGCTCTGCCCCGAAAAGGATCACGGTCGCGGTGAAATAGAAAAAGACCATGGCCGCGGCCACACCGCCCAGACCGCCATAAAGCGTCACATAGCTGCCGAATTGCGACAGATAGGCCGAAAACCCGGCCGCCAGCACCAGCCATGCCACCGAGGTCAAAAGCACGCCCGGCAGCACCTGCGCCACGCTGCGGTGCCCGCCCGGCAGCCACAGATGCGACAACAGCAGCGCCAGAAACAGGATCACGAACGCAATCGCATAGTGGAAGACCGCATTGCCGAAAAGCGCATTGGCAAAATCAACCGCCGCTTGCGGCAGGATGGAACTCGTCTCTGGCCACAACAGGTTCGAGACCACGGTGAGATAGCCGATCACCAGCGCCAATGCCGCACTGAAAATCACGATGAAGATGCTTTCGATCCGTCGCCGGATCACAGAGCGCTCCTCCTCGGCATCATAGGCGCGCGTCAGCCCCGTGCGCAGCGTCTCCACGCCATTCGACGCAGCCCACAGCGCCAGCACCGCACCAATCGTCAGAAGGTCGGGATCGCGGATGCGCATCGCTTCCATCAACGGCGCTGAAAGCGCACCGGCTACTTCCGGCGGCAGCGTGCCAAACATGTATTCGGCGACATCGCGCGCCGTGCCCTCCATGTCGAAGAAGGCGGCCGCCGCAAACAGAAAGATCAGGAACGGGAACAGCGCCAGGATCGCCGAGAACGCCATCGAGCCCGCAATCTCGAGCCCGTCATGCATGACAAGCCGGTCGCTGGCATCTGCCACAGGCTGCCACACGCGCAGGAACATTCTGCGCAACGCGCCCTGTTGAGCCTCTGGAACTTCACCTGCCATCCCCCCTGTATAGCAAAGCCGCATCAGGGGCTTACAGACCCAGAGGGCCGGTCCGGACCAAGTCGGCAGGACACCGCAAAACAGCTATTGATTATCGTAAAACAATAATGTATGTATGTATCACAACATGGAGACAGGAAATGGAACAGAGCGCCGCCCGGCTTTGGGAAGAAACCGCAAAGGACGCAGGCAAGAAAGCCGAAGGCCTGCGCATCACCGTGCAGGTGATCTTCTGGATCGTGGTTGTCATGGTGCTGGTGCAGCATGTCGTGCTGCCCGCTGTCGCCATCCTGACTGGCAATGACTTCAGCGACGACGCGCGCAACTACCGCAACTGGCAATACCTCAACCTGCATCTGATCGAGGCTGCGCCCCTTGTGGCGCTTGCCTGGGGCCTGTGGGACGCGCAGCGTTATCTGGGCATCGTGGCAAGTGGTGGCCTGTTTGAAGCCGCCAGCATGAAGATGATCGCCGGCATCGGCGATGCGCTTTGGATAGCTGCCCTCTGGCTGGCCGTATTCGCGCCCAGCCTGACGGAGTTCGTGCAAGACACGGGCGTCTTTGCCATCGCGCTGGAACCGGCAACATTGGTGCTGGGCGTTCTTGGCCTCACCCTTTCGGCCATCTCGCGCACGCTTGCCCGGGTGCTTGAAACCGCAAGCCGCCTGCGCGCCGAGAACGAGGCCTTTGTCTGATGCCGATCATCGTGCGGCTGGATGTGATGCTGGCGCTGCGCAAGAAGCGGGCGAAAGAGCTTGCCGCCGAAATCGGCATCACCGAAGCCAATCTGTCACTGCTGCGCACCGGCAAAGTAAAGGGCGTGCGCTTTGATACGCTGGAAGCCATCTGCAAATCGCTCGATTGCACACCGGGCGACTTGCTTGAGTATGAAAAACATGATGAGGAGAAGTGACGCAGCCGGGTAGAGCGCGATTGCCTGCTCTTGCTGCGGAAACGCAATCCGTTCATCAGGGAGGCTGCCATGACCCGCCACCGTAATTTTGAAGAACAGCCCTGCTTTTGAAGTGATGAGCAAGCGCCGCAAGGGCTTCAACTCTGAAACCAGCGTCAAACGCGGCCTGCGCATTGTCCATGGCGACAAGGAGCTGGTTGAAAAGCTTGGCCGCAATGATCTGTGCCCCTGTGGTTCAGGACGCAGATTTCAGGGCCTGCTGCCGCAATGACGGGCGCTTTCGATGGCGCCAACCGCAAGCATTATGAGCGATAGACATAAAGGGGCGGCGCGTCAGCGCTGCCCCAACCCTTCGCCACCGCTTTGATCTGCCTCCTCGACACGCCACCTTGGCGCGGTAAGCTTGGCGCATAACGCCATCCCGCATTGCCACTGGAGCCTGCCCATGGATTTCCGCATTCCCGATCACATCAAGACGCTGCTTGCCCGCATGGATGATTTCATCGCGCGCGAGATCAAGCCCTTGGAAAACGAGAACGACAACATCCGCTTCTTCGATCACCGGCGCGAGCACGCCCGCACCGATTGGGATCACGATGGTCTGCCGCGCAAGGAGTGGGAAAACCTGCTGCGCGAAATGCGCCGTCGTGCCGATAAGGCAGGCTTCCTGCGCCTCGCGCTGCCAAAGGAATATGGCGGCGAAGACATCGGCAATCTCGCCATGGCGATCATCCGCGAGCATCTGGCGGCCAAGGGGCTTGGCCTTCACAACGATCTGCAGAATGAGAGTTCGATTGTCGGCAATTTCCCGCAAGTGCTGATGTTCCGTGATTTCGGAACGCCCGCGCAGAAAGAAAAATTCATCAACGGCATGCTGGCGGGCACGCATCGCGTTGCCTTTGGGCTGACCGAACCCAAACACGGCTCTGATGCCACCTGGATGGAAACGCGCGCCGAGAAGGTGGAGGGCGGCTGGCGCATCAATGGCGAGAAAATGTGGAACACCGGCGTCCACGTCGCCAATTACGATATGGTGTTTGTGCGCACCAGCGGCAAAGACGGCGATGCGCGCGGCATCTCGTGCCTGCTGGTGCCGATGGATGCGCCGGGCGTCAAGATCGGCACCTATTACTGGACATTCAACATGCCCACCGATCATGCGCATGTGATGTTCAANNGTGCACGAAAACCGCATTCGCCAGGCCGCGTCATCTCTGGGGGCGGGCGTTTACTGCTTGAATGAGGCGGTTGAGTATGCGGGCCTGCGAAAACCCTTCGGCAAGCCGCTGTCGGCCAATCAGGCGATCCAGTTCCCGACGGTGGAACTGATGACACAGGCC
This sequence comes from Alphaproteobacteria bacterium UBA2784, assembly GCA_002352285.1. GTDB lineage: Bacteria > Pseudomonadota > Alphaproteobacteria > Micropepsales > Micropepsaceae > UBA2784. The sequence continues at coordinate 12,566 of DEIC01000074.1, forward strand.
GAAATGCTGCGTCTGCTGATCTATAAAACGGCGTGGGAGATGGATCAGATGACGGGACCGGAAATCCAGCTCTATCTCTCCGACAAGGTGTCGATGTGTAACTACTGGGCAAACCGTTTCTGTTGCGAGGCGGCCGATTGGGCGATGCAGGTGCATGGCGGCATGGGCTATTCACGCCACAAGCCGTTCGAGCACATCTATCGCCACCACCGCCGCTATCGCATTACGGAAGGTTCCGAGCAGATCCAGATGCGCAACGTGGCGGGTCATCTGTTCGGCTTCATGGGCAAGAACAAGCCGCGCGGCGGCGAACATTAGGCAATGCCCATCATCGTCCGCCCGGCAAGCGAGGCTGATCGCGCAGGCTTGCGCGGGCCTGCGCTGCGTTCATGGCTTGACGCCTATGTTGGCATCCTGCCGCAGGCGGATATTGACGACGCGCCCGCCATGCTGGAACGCGCCTTTGACCGGCGCATCACGGCGATGCGCGTCGCGCTGGTGGATGGCGTGATCGCGGGCTTCTATTCGCTGGGCAACAGCGATGATCCCGAAAAGTTCAACTATCTCTGGCACCTTTATGTTGATCCCCTGTGCCAACGGCGTGGCGTGGGCCGTGCGCTCAATGATGCGGCACTGGCGGAATTGAAATCGCGCGGTGTGTCGCGCGCGTGGCTTGACGTTGTGGCCGGTAACGAAAAGGCCATTGCCTTTTATGCGGCGATGGGCTGGCGTGAGTATGGGCGTGAAGAAGCCGATGGTCTCAATTTCGTGCTGATGGAGAAACATCTGTGAGCGTTCAGGGCAAAGTTCTCAACATTGCACATCGCGGCGGCGCCGATCTCTGGCCGGAAAACACGATGGCGGCATTCGCCGGTTCGCTTGGCCTCAAGTGTGACGGCATGGAGCTGGATGTCCACCTCTCGCGCGATGGCGAATTGGTCGTCTTCCATGACGAGGCGCTGAAGCCCGAACTGGTGCGCGGCCCCGATGGAAAATTTCTGGAAAAGACCGGGCCGCTGCTTAAAGACCTGACGGTGCGCGAACTCCACGCTTATGACGTTGGCGCGCTTAAAGTCGGCTCGTCTTATGCGGCGCGCCATCCCAGACAGGCGCGTCTGGAGGGCGAGCGCATTCCGCTGCTGAGGGATGTCATCCGTCTGACCAAAGCGAAAAGCAGAACCGCGCGCCTCTGGATCGAATTGAAAACATCGTTGCTGGAGCCGCACAAATCGTCCTCGCCAGAGGCGCTGGCCGATGCCGCCGCCCGCCTGGTGAAGGAAGAGGATTTTGTTGAGCGCACAACTTTCGTCGCCTTCGACTGGAACTGCCTTGTGCTGGCAAAGAAAAAGGCGCCGGGCGTCGAAACCCGCATGACGACGCTGCCGCAAAGCTGGTTTGGCGCCGGTGCGCCGCCCGAAAGCGATCACCCGCCGCCGCCGCATGTGCTGGAAATCTTCCGCGCGCTCCATGCCAGGGGCGCACCGTGGGAGGCGGGCTTTCATGGCCGCGATCATGGCTCATTGCAGGGCGCGGTAAAGGCGGCAGGCGGCGATGCGTGGTTTCCCAATCATGTGGACATCAACGTCGAAACGGCTGCCCGCACAAAGGCGCTGGGCCTGAAACTTTCCTGCTGGACGGTCAATGATGCCGCCGAAATGCGCCGGGTTGTCGGCTTTGGCTGTGACGCCGTATGCACAGATGCGCCCGATGTACTGGCAACTGTGCTGGCTGGCTTGCATTAAGCCACCAGCACCCTTGTTTCCGGCGTCGGCCAAGGCTATGAGGCGCGCGCGTTGGGGCGTCGCCAAGCGGTAAGGCACCGGATTTTGATTCCGGCATTCCCAGGTTCGAATCCTGGCGCCCCAGCCATTTTCCGAATTTCCAATTCATGTAAGCTCCCTACCAACTTTTTGAAAGGGAGCGCACACATGGGCATTCTCACCACCAACAAGCCTGTCACCTTCATCCTCACGCGCGACCGCGAGAAGCTGAAGCCGTTTTACCGCGATGTGCTGGGCCTGACGCAGCTTTATGAAGATCCGTTTGGCACAACCTTCGCGCTGGGTGATGGCGCAACCATGCGCCTGACCACCATTGCGGACCATACGCCGGGCATGCACACCGTTCTTGGCTGGCAGGTTGCCGACATCAAGGCAACCATCAAGGCGCTGAAGGAAAAGGGTGTTGCCCCGGTTATCTATCCCGGCTTCGGGCAGGACGATCTGGGCATCTGGCACGCGCCCGATGGCAAGGCCAAGGTCGCCTGGTTCCTTGATCCCGAAGGCAACAATCTCAGCATCACCTCAAGCTAGGCTGCCCGGTTCACGCCCCCTTGCGTTGCGTGCCGCTTGGGCGAACCCTTGGCGCTGCTTCGCAGCCAACAGGGGACGATTCGCATGCTGGGCTTCCGCTTTTTCCGCTCGCGCCCGACCGACTATGTGCTGCTGTTCTCATCGGGCCGCCCGCGCCGCAAGGGGTTGGGCCTTGGCGGCGTGATCTATACGCCTACGGCAACGGCTGCCGCCGTCCCGATTGATACGCGCGACGATATTTTCTCGGTCGAAGCGATGACGGCGGATTATCAGACCGTCACGGTCCAGGGCCAGCTGACCTATCGCATCGCAGAGCCGGAAACCGCGGCGGCGCGTCAGGACTTTGCCATTGATCTCAAAACCGGCCGTCACGTGGGCGAGCCGATGAAGCAGGTGGTCGAGCGTCTGCGCGCCATCGTGCAAAGCGCCTGCCGCGATGCGCTGGTCAGCTCCACGCTGGATGCGGCATTGAACAAGGCGGGCGACCTGTCTGCGGCCATTGTGGGCACCATCACGCGCGATACGCGCATCGCCGGTGATGGCATTGCGGTTGATCGTGTGCTGGTGCTCTCGGTGAAGCCTGCGCCTGAAATCCGCAAGGCGCTGGAGGCGGAACTGCGCGAGCAATTGCTGCGCAAGGCCGACGCCGCCGTGTTTGAACGCCGCCGCGCCGCCCAGGGCGACGAGCATGATCTGAAAGTGCGCGAGGAGCAGAACCGGCGCCAGCTTGCCGAAACCGAATTGAAAAATCAGGAGGCACTCGAAGCCGAGCGCAAGCGCGTGGCGGACGCCCGCGCCGCCACGGCCAAGCGCGAGGCCGAAACCGATGCCGAGTCATCGCGCATCCGTATGAAGCCCTGGGCCGAAATGCCTGCGGCCCATATTGCGGCGATGGGGTTCAAGGATTGGGCCAACCGCAACACCGCGCTGCAAACGCTGTCGGTCGGCGGCGATGTGCTGACCAGCCTTGCCGATGCATTGAAGGGCGCAAAGGCCGGATAACTCCTCATGGAAAGCGCGGGCATCAGCCGCATTGTCATCCTCACGCGCCCCAGCGCCAAGCAGGCGCTGGTGGCACGCTATGGCACGGAGGGGCAGACGCGCTTTGCCATGGCACAGTCGGCGCGCGGCGCAACCGATTTTGCCCGCGCCGTGCACGAAGATGACGCACAGACGATTGCCGTGCGCCGCATCCGCGATGCCATTCCCGCCGACATCAAGATTGCCGAAATCAGCCGCGCCATGGTGGCGCAATTCCTGTTTGCGCCGGATGATCTTGTGGTGGCTGTGGGTCAGGATGGTTTGGTCGCCAACGCCGGAAAGTATCTTGATGGTCAGCCCCTCGCGGGCGTGAACCCCGACCCCGGCGTGATCGACGGCAGCCTGCTGGCATTCGACGTGCCGAATTTCATCGCCGCCTTGCCTGAAGCCTTGCAGGGCAAACGCCCGCACCGCGAGGCGACACTGGCCGAGGCGGCAACCAGCGACCGCCAGACCTTGCGCGGCCTTAACGAGATTTTTGTCGGCGTGCCCAATCACCAATCGGCGCGCTATCGCATCCGCTTCGGGCGGGAGGAGGAGGTGCAATCCTCCTCCGGCCTCATCATCGCAACCGGCACGGGGGCAACGGGCTGGATGCGCTCCATCATGGGTGACGGCGAAAGGCACAATCCGGCAGCACCCACTTTACGCTTTGCCGTGCGCGAGGCGTGGCCCGGCAAGGGCTTTGGCGCGACGATCACCCGCGGCACCGTGACGGCGGCGGAACCGCTCATCATTGAATCGCGCATGGATGAGGGCATCATGTTTGCCGACGGCATCGAGGCGGATGGTGTGCGCTTTGATGCGGGCGTTTCCGCCACCATCCGCCCCTCTGCGCGCCGCGTGCGCCTGATGCTCTAAGGGAGACGACCATGAGCCTGCCGCGCCTTGAGATCGACGGTCACTGGTTCCGCGAGCCGTCAGGCCGCCGCCTGCTGCTGCGTGGGGTCAATCTGGGCGGCGATTGCAAGGTGCCGTTTGCGAACGGCACAACGAACATTCCAACGGATTTTTCGGATCACCGGGAAGTCAGTTTTGTAGGCCGCCCCTTTCCCCTTGCCGAAGCCGACGAGCATCTGGGCCGCCTGCGTCATTGGGGCTTCAACGTGCTGCGTCTCCTCACCACGTGGGAAGCGGTGGAGCACAAAGGCCCCGGCCAATACGACACGGATTATCTCGACTATCTCGAAGCCGTGTGCCGCAAGGCGGGTGAGTATGGCTTCTATGTCTTCATCGACTTTCATCAGGATGCGTGGAGCCGCATGAGCGGTGGCGACGGTGCGCCGGGCTGGACCTTTGATGCTGTCGGCCTCGACTTCACGAAGTTTCACGCCGCCGACGCCGTCAACGTGATGCAATACCGCTATGACCCGAAACGTGGCGGGCGGCAGGAGGAAAACTACGCCCAGATGAGCTGGGGCTGGAACTACCGCATGCCCGCCAACGCGATCATGTGGACGCTGTTCTTTGCCGGTCGCACGTTCACGCCGCACTTCAATGTCGGCGGCACGAATGTGGAAGATTATCTCCAGTCGCATTATCTGGGCGCGATGCGCGCGGTCGCAGAGCGCGTGAAAGACATGGATCACGTCCTGGGCTTCGACACGCTGAACGAGCCGGGGTCCGGCTGGTCTGGCAAGGCGATGTCATGGCAGCACACGCACAAAACGCCAGAGCATCCCGAGCGTGTGACACCCGGCCCGGCCTGGTCGCCGCTGGATGGGCTGTTGGTGGCGCGCGGACAGGCGCGTGAGGTGCCCTTTGTCCAGTTCGATATCAACAAGATGGCGATGGCGGTTGCGCGCAACGATTTGGTGAATCAAAAGCGCACTTCCATCTGGCGTGCGGGCGCTTCGTGCCCGTTTGAGGCGGCAGGCGCCTATCGTCTGGAAAATGGCGTGCCGCGAGACGTGCGGGAGGATTTCTTCACGCACACCAAGGGCCGCAAGCTCGACCACGAGCATGATTTCATGCTGCCCTTCTTCAATCGCGTGGCCGGAACCATTCGCGCCGTCAATCCGCGCTTCATGGTCTTTGCCGAGCTTGACCCCTTCAAGGGCCACACCGAGGGCTTTCCCAAAGGCATGCCCGCGCGCACCGTCAATGCCAGCCACTGGTATGACATCGTCACGCTGGTGACGAAAGTTTTCATGTATCCGGCGTCGTTGAACCCGTTCAACGGCAAGATGCTGAATGGGCGCGGCGAGATCGGTGCGCATTTCCGTTCGCAACTGGCAACCATCAAGGGCGCGTCAGACAGTCTCGGCGGTGCGCCCACACTGATCGGCGAGTTTGGCATTCCCTATGATCTCGATAACGCCGCCTCCTATGACGCGTGGAAGCGCGGCGACCGCAGCGCAGCGCCGTGGGAAAAGCATGTCACCGCGCTTGATACTACCTATGACGTGTTCGACGAGCTGCTGCTGCATGGCACGCAGTGGAACTATACGGCGTCCAACCGCAACGACGCCGCGATTGGCGATGGCTGGAACCAGGAAGACTTATCGATTTTCAGCCGTGACCAGCAGGATGATCCGGCCAATCCCGATTCAGGTGGTCGCGCCGTCGATGGCTTTTGTCGGCCCTTCGTGCGCGCGGCGCAGGGCACGCTGGCAGCCATGCGCTTTGACAGCGCGTCGGGCGCTTTTGAAGCGGTGATCGACGCCGACCCCGCCATTGCAGCCCCCACCGAAATCTATCTGCCGCGCCGCCGCTATCCCCATGGCGTGCGCGTGAGTGCGGGCGAGGCCGCTGTCGCCCACGACCCCGCCGCGCAATTGGTGCGGGTAACGGCAAAGCACAAGGGCACGCTGGCCATCCGCATTCTGCCAGGGTGACACAAGAAGCGGGGCAGTCTTCCTTCCGCCTCCCCCTGTCTTTTGGGGGAGGCACGATCCGCACTTGCGGATCGGGTGGGGGGCGCCATTGCGAATTCAGTACAGCGTCCCGCAACCCCACCGGACTTGCGTTCGCTGCGCTCACGCAAATCCCACCTCCCCTTTAAGAAAAGGGAAGGCCGAAGCGCCCCTTTACATTCCAAGGAATATGGATATATTCCAAAGAATATAACGGAGGATGCCATGACAGAGAACCTCTCCCGCCGCCGCTTTATCCGCGTTCTGGGCGGCTCAGCCATCGTGCTGGGCGCGGGTGCCTTTGGCCTGTCGCGCTGCGATCAGCTCCCGCCCGAATTGCTGGCAAACTGGAATGGCCCGCCCGCAACCGAAACCGATCCGCGCCGCCGGGCTCTCGCCTTTGCGCTGCTCGCGCCCAATCCGCACAACATGCAAAGCTGGCTCGCCGATCTAAGGGTCGATGGCGAGATCACGCTGTGGACCGACCGCACGCGCCTGCTGCCGATGACAGACCCGTTCTCCCGTCAGATCATGGTTGGCTGCGGCTGCTTTCTCGAAGGCCTCATGCTGGCGCTGAATGGCGAGGGGCAGGGCGCAAGCCTCATGCTCTTCCCTGAGGGCGGCGCGGCAGATGCAGAAGTGGGCTATGCGCCCTTTGCGCGCATCACACTGGGTGCCAGCGCGCCGAACGCTGATCCGCTTTTTGGTGCAATCCTGAAACGCCGCTCGGCCAAGGTTGATTATGATCCCGCGCGCGCGCCGTCTGTCGATGCCATGGCCGCGATCAAGTCGGCATCCGAGCGCCCGGGCGTGCGCTTTGGCGCCTCAACGGATCTCCCGCAACTCAACGCGCTGAAGGCCCTTGCCAAAGAGGCCTTCCGCGTCGAAGTCGATACCGACCGCACCTATAAGGAATCCGTCGATCTCATGCGCATCGGTGCAGATGAGATTGCCAGGCACCGCGATGGCCTTGAAATGCACGGCCCGTTCTTCTGGTGGATGAAGCGTCTGGGCTTCATGTCGCCCGAGGCGCAGATGGAGAAAGGGGGTATCGCCCGCGATCAGGCGCGCAGCTTCATCGACAGTCAGGTTGACACCACCCCTGTCTTTGCCTGGCACATTTCATCGGCCAATGACCGTGCGGCGCAATTGGAGTCAGGCCGCGCCTATATGCGCGCCAATCTTCAGGCAACAGCCAGCGGCGTGGCGATGGCGCCCTTGAGCCAGGCATTGCAGGAATATCCCGAGATGGCCGACCACTATCGGACCATCCATGAGCTCTGCGGCGCCAATCCGGGTGAGACCGTGCAGATGTTCTTTCGTCTCGGCTATGCCGATGCACCCGAACCCGTTGTCCGGCGCAGGCTTGACGACATCATTCGCATCTGAAACTTCTGACGGATGGCAAGCCGCATCCGGAAAGCACGATCGACAGCGCCCGCCGCAACCGATGATACGGCAGGCGATCAGGCGCGTCTGACCGCGCTCACGCAGATTGACGCAGATCGCGCGCTGCCGTTTCAGGTGCTGCTGTGGATCGGCATTATTGACCAGCTGGCAACCACGCAGGCTAACCGCGCACTGGCCCGGATCGGCCTGCCGCTGCCGCAATTCACCATTCTCAATCACATGGTGCGGCGTGACTATGAAACCCACACGGTTTCGGCGCTCGCCCATTCGTTCCAGCAGCCGCAACCCGGCATTACCAAGACGGTGGCAAAGCTGATTGCGAAAAAATTTCTCAAGGCCGGGGAATTGCCGGGCGACAGACGCTCACGCGTCCTCATCGTAACCCAGGCGGGCAAGGCGGCGTTGGCCCGTGCGCTGACCACGCTGGCGCCAGGCATTGCCATGATGTTCGCCGATTGGCCGAAAGAGGAACTTCAGGCGCTGTTCACCCGGCTGGACAGGCTCAAAACCTGGCTTGATGCGAACCGCAACCTGACGGATCAGGTGATGCAGACGCTGAAGCTCAAGGGAACAAAAGGCTGATCGTTTCGGCCACGCACGCAGCTTTGGTCTGGCCTTCCACTTCCATGGCGAACTCGCTCATGATCTGCATGCCGCCCGCCCGCGGTTCCACGGTCACGATTTTCTGGCGCAGACGCACCCGGCTGCCCGTAGGCACCATCGACGTAAAGCGCACCTTGTTGAGGCCGTAATTGATGCCGCGTGTCGTACCGGTGACTTTCAGAATCTGGCCTGCAAGGTAGGGCAGCAGCGACAGCGTAAGGTATCCGTGTGCAATCGTGCCCTTTGTCGGAAGTTCACGCGCGGCGCGTTCAGGGTCGGTGTGGATCCACTGGTGATCGCCCGTGGCCTCGGCAAAGAGATTGACGCGCGCCTGATCAATCAGCAGCCAGTCAGACACGCCGACGTCCTGCCCGGCAAGCGTCGGCAGTTCCTTGAGTTCGATGACACGTGGCTCTTTCATGATTCAGGCTCCAGCAGGCAGATGATCCGGCCTGTCGCCCGTCAGGCGGCAGACCCGTGCAAAAATATCTGAAATATGTGCGTCGTCCAGCCCGTGTGCAGCAAGGCACGCATGGGTTCGATAGAGATAATCGCGATTCGTGCCAAGAATTCCTTCAGCCTGTGCGATGCGCCGCGCAATTTCTTCTGGCGGCAGGGCGCCCGTATAGCGCGGATGCGCCCGGTTGACGGTAAAGGTAAAGGCCCGCAGCGGACCCTCATCACGCTCAAGATCGATCCAGCGCGGCTCATAGGCGCCGGTCAGCATCTCGCGTGACCACAAAATGCCGGTCTCGCTTTCAAGATGTTCGGGCGCGATGCGATGCGCGACGCCCCAGCAGGTTTCCTGCGGCGCATCCTCCACCACCAGCATCAGCCCCGGTTTTTCGGGCGTGCCGCGGCCCAGCTCCAGCGTCAGCGCAAACCGGCGGCAGAGCCCGCGCGCACGCGCAAGGCTTGTGCCGCTGACATGGATCGCCGGATTCCACATCAGTGAGCCATAACCGAACACCCACACATCGCTGCCTTGCGCCAGTGCCGCGAACATGGCGCGCCGCGAGGCCTCGCGCTCCTCGGGTGTCAGGAAGGGCTGGCCACCGCGCTTGGCGATTTCCTTGCGGTACCACTCGAGCCGGTCTGACGTAAAATCCTCGCGGCGCAGCATGCCATCTGCGCCAAGCGACAGGCCGGGCGGCAGCGCGATCTCATCCTTGCCGGAATTGTCAGACGATGCGGCTGTCACGTTTGCCCCAATAGCGGTCGCGGATCAGCCGCTTGTAGAGTTTGCCGGTGGGATGGCGCGGCAGTTCAGGATCAAAGTCCACGGTGCGCGGGCATTTGATCGGCGAAAGATGCGCGCGCGCATAGGCGATCAGTTCCTGGGCCGTTTCGGGCGTTGCATCGCGCCAGTCCACCGGCTGCACCACGGCCTTCACTTCCTCGCCGAACTCCTCGTTCGGCACGCCGATGACCGCAACATCGGCGACCTTCGGATGGCCGATCAGGACATTCTCCGTTTCCTGCGGATAGATATTGACGCCGCCCGAGATGATCATGAAGGCCTTGCGGTCCGTCAGATAGAGAAAGCCTTCGCCATCGAGTTTGCCCACATCGCCCAGTGTGGACCAGCCTTGCGCATTGCGGCTGGCCTGCGTGCGCTCGGGATCATTGTGGTACTCGAAGACCGGGCCATTGGCGAAATAGACCATGCCTTCCTCGCCAACAGGCACATCCTTGCCGTCCTCGCCGACGATATGGATCTCGCCCAGAATGGCGCGGCCCACCGTGCCAGGGTGCGCCAGCCACTGCTCGGAATTGCAATAGACAAAACCGTTGCCTTCGGTGCCGGCATAATATTCGTGAATGATCGGCCCCCACCACGCGATCATTTTGCGCTTTACCTCCATGGGGCACGGCGCGGCTGCGTGAATGGCGCAGACATGGCTCGACAGATCGTGCCGCGTGCGCGCGGTCTCATCCAGCTTCAGCATGCGCACGAACATGGTGGGAACCCACTGGCTGTGCGTCACGCGATAGCGCGCGATGGCCGCCAGCGCCGCTTCGGCCTCAAAATGCTCCATGATGATGCAGGTGCCGCCATAACGCTGCACGCTCATGCAGTAACGCAGCGGCGCGGCATGATAGAGCGGGGCAGGCGAAAGATAGATGCTCCTGTCATCAATGCCGTACAGCAGCTTGACCATGCCGAGCAGGGGTCCGCCCTCGGTAATCGGCAAGCCGGACAGCGGACCCTTCACGCCCTTGGGCTTGCCCGTGGTGCCGGAGGAATAAAGCATGTCGCCGCCCGCTGCCTGATCGGCAATCGGCGTTGCCGGCATGCCCGCAAGCGCGCTTTCCAGTTTCTGGAAGCCGGGCGCATCGCCATCGACCATCAGCCCCTTGACGCCTGGCACGTCTGCAAGGGCAGCGGTCGCGACGGGAGCCATGGTGCGCGAGCTGATGAGAATTTTCGCGCCACTGTCCTTCAGGATATAGGTTACTTCGCCCGCCGTCAGGCGCGACGAGATGCAGGTGTAATAGAGACCCGAACGCTGCGCCGCCCACGTCGCCTGAAAGAAGTAGCGGTTGTTCTCCATGAAGATGGCAACGCAATCGCCGGTCTTGAGGCCCGACTTGCGGAAGAAATGCGCCAAACGGTTGGATTGCGCTTCCAGCTCGCCGAAAGTCACAACCTCGCCGCTGCCAGCCATGATGTAGGCAGGTTTGTCGGGAGTCGTGGCGGCGTGAAGTGAGGGATGCATCGAAGAATCCTGAAGCAACGGGCTGAGCCGCCAATCTCGCCAAAATGTGAGGTGCGAGGCAAGCCATGGCAGCGAACATTCGGCGAACCACGCATCGCGCAAGCGACGTAACGTCAGGGGTTCCGCACAGCCATTCTTCGCGCCACAAAGATGTGACGCAGCTTTCGGAGACCGCCATGAGCTATCAGCAGATCACCTATGACATCCGCGACCGCATCGCGACCATCACGCTGCATCGCCCGGAGAAAATGAACGCCTTCACCGGCCAGATGATGCACGAACTGATTGATGCCTTTGACCGCGTCAACAAGGATGATGGCGTTGGCGCGGTGATCGTCACCGGTGCGGGCAAGGCGTTTTGCGCAGGCGCTGATCTTTCGGCGGGTGCAAAAACCTTCGACTATGACGCGCGCGACGACCGCCCCGAACGCAAGGGTGCGGTCAAGGAAGGCAAGATCGATTGGTCCAATCCCGCCATCCGCGATGGCGGCGGCATGGTGACGCTGAAAATCTTTGAGTGTCTGAAGCCGGTGATTGCCGCCGTGAACGGCGCCGCTGTCGGTGTGGGCGTCACCATGCAGCTTCCGATGGATATCCGCATCGCCAGTGAGAATGCGCGTTTCGGCTTTGTGTTTGCGCGCCGCGGCATCGTGCCGGAGGCCTGCTCAAGCTGGTTCCTGCCACGCCTTGTCGGCATCCAGACCGCGACCGAGTGGTGCTACACCGGCCGCGTGTTTGGCGCAGACGAGGCTCTCCAGCGTGGTCTTGTCAGCCGTGTGGTGAAGCCGGAGGAGCTTTTGCCTGCCGCGACAGCGCTGGCGCGCGAGATTGTTGACAACACCGCACCCGTCTCGATTGCGCTCACCCGCCAGATGCTGTGGCGCATGCTGGGTGCCGATCACCCGATGGAGGCGCACAAGGTGGACAGCCGCGCGATCTATGGCCGTGGCCGCCAGGGCGACGCAAAGGAGGGCGTGATGTCCTTCCTTGAAAAGCGCCAGCCGAACTATCCGGACAAAGTAACCTCCGGCATGCCGGAGTTCTTCCCGTGGTGGACCGAGCGCAAGTACGAGTAACGCCGCCCCGTGCCTCCCCAAATTCGTCACCAAGATGCCCTTCCGTTGCCGTTTGCGGCAGAGTAGGGTCACGCCCTTCCGGGACGGGCCGGCCTTGAGGGGCATCCACTGGCTGGACGTGAGGGCGGCCTGATCCGGTTCAAACGAGTGCAGGCAGAATGAGCGAGCCAGTCCATGCCGTGACAGGGGCCATTCTTGGTGTGCTTGGTGCGGTGTCGCTGCTGGGTGTCGGCAGCATGCTGGTGCCAGCAGCCAAGCGCGTTGCCGTGCCCTATTCGGTGTTGCTGGCTGTGCTGGGTGCGGGCATCGGGGCCATTCTTGCCTCGGGATCGGTTTTTGCCGGCATCTCGGGCGATATTCTGAGCGGCATCAGGAACATCAGCCCGGATTCGGAGAGCCTCCTATATCTCTTCCTGCCGCCGCTTCTGTTTGCCGGCGGCCTCACCATTGATGCCCGCCGTCTGTTCGACGACGTCTGGCCCGTGATGCTGCTGGCAATTGTCGCCGTCGTGCTGTGCTGTCTGGCCGTTGGCTACGCGCTCCACATCGCGCTCAGCATCAGCCTTCTGACGGCGCTTGTGCTCGGCGCGATTGTGTCGCCCACCGACACCGCCGCCGTCTTGAGCATTTTCCGGGACATCGGCGCACCGCGGCGCCTTTCCGTGATTGTGGAGGGCGAAAGCCTTTTCAACGATGCCGCCGCCATCGCCCTCTATGTCGTGCTGCTGCAACTGCTCATCACCGGAGCAGAGGGCGGCGTTTTTGAAGTCGCCATAGAATTCATGATCGCGATGCTGGGCGGCATCATCATCGGATACGGCCTTGGCCGCACTTTTGGATGGCTGGTGCCCCTGGCGCGCGGTTTCATGGTGACAGAGCTGACCCTGTCGGTCGCGCTCGCCTATCTCTCTTTCATCATTGCCCAGCATTATGCCGGCGCATCAGGCATTGTTGCCGTGGTTGCAGCGGCCATCACCGTATCGACGACGGCCCGCACCCGCCTGACACCGGGCACCTGGGAGGCGCTGCTGGCGATCTGGCGCCAGCTTGATTTCTGGGCTACGCTGCTCATCTTCGTGCTGGCCGCGATGAAGTTCCCGGACGCGATCAGCCAGCTGTCAATGTCTGACGTCAACGGCATTATCGTCGTCTTCATTGCGGCATTGGTTGCGCGCGGCTTTTCCCTTTACGGGCTGATGCCGGTGCTTGCCTTTGCCCGCCTCGCAGGCCCGATCAATTTCCGTTACAAGACCGTGCTCTGGTGGGGTGGCGTACGTGGCGCGGTTACGGCAGCCCTCGCGCTTTCGGTCGCGGACACAGAGCTGATCGACCCCGAAACCCGCCGCTATATCTTTGTGGTGGCGGTCGGCTTCGTGCTTGCCACGCTCTTCGTCAACGCCATCACCTTGCGCCCGCTGATGAAGCTCTTGCGCCTCGACAAGCTCGACGAGCGCGAGCGCATGGTAAAAAACCGCGTGCTTGCGCTGTCGCGCGCCCGCGTGGAGCGCGAAGTGGCCGAGGCGGCCAAGCGCCTGGGTCTGGAACGCGCCATCCAGGAACAGTCAAGCGATGAGGATGCACGTTTCAGGGCAGAACTTGGCCCCGATGACCGCCTGATGGTGGGCCTCATCTCGGCCTGCAACCGCGAGACCGAGTTGTGCATCGACTATCTTCAGCGAGGCCTGGCCGACCGCGAAGTCGTGGACACGATGCTGGCCTATACGGGCCGCCTGCTCGATTCCACGCTGGCGCGCGGCGAGAAGGGCTATGTTGAGGCGTCGCGCCGCAACCATCAGGTCACTTGGCGGTTCAGGGCTGCATTGTGGCTTCACCGCGAAATGCAGATTGAAGGTCCGCTGGCAGGCGAGATTGCCGCGCGTTTCGAGATCATGCTGATCAAGGACCGCATCCTTGCCGACATCAAGGATTTCGCCGCCAATCAGTTGAAGCCGATGATCGGCGATGATGCCTATGCGCGGCTGGAAGTGATCCTTGCCAACCGTTCGGCCTCCATTCACGCCACCCACTCTGCACTCGAACTGCAATATCCCGAATACGCCAGACTCATCCGCCAGCGCCTTGTCGAACGCCTCTCGCTGGCCATCGAAGAAAGCGAATACCGCGTCCAGCTCGACCAGTCGCTGATCTCGGCGGAAGTATTTGAAGAGCTTGAGAATGACCGTCTGCGCCGCATGAAGGCGCTGTCGCACCGGCCCAAGCTTGATCTTGGCCTTGAACTGACCGAGATGATTGCCAAGGTGCCATTGTTCACGGGCGTGTCGCGCGAAAGCATCGACCGCATCGCCAAACTCCTGCGGCCGCAACTGCACGTGCAGGGCGAGCAGATCATCAAGGCGGGCGAGACCGGCAGCGAAATGTATTTCATTGTCTCGGGCGAAGTGGACGTGATGATCCGCCCGCATCCGGTGCGCCTCAAGCGTGGTGACTTCTTTGGCGAGGTCGCACTCATCAAGGCGCAGCCGCGCAATGCCGATGTCGTGGCCGCCACCTATTGCGAAGTGCTCACGCTGCGCCGCCGCGATCTTGCATCGCTCTTCCGCCAGTATCCGGGCCTTGAAGCCCATATCGCGCGCAAGGCCGAAGAGCGCCGCGGCTCCGAAGACGTCAAGCCGAAATCGTAAAGCGCGGGTCGCCCGCCAGCAAACCGGGCCGCACCGGGATTTCTGCAAGCAGGTCTTTCAGCGCGCGCTCGGCCATGCCGTTGGCGCGTTGAATGCGTTCACCCAGAATGAGCTCGTTCTTGAGCGTATGCTCAAAGCCCGTGAATTCGGTCACCCGCACCTTATAGCCGCAGGCCTCCAGATAAAGCGCGCGGATGACATTGGTGAGGTTTGAGGCGAACTCGCGCCGGTGCATCGGGCGGCGCCACAGCTCGGTTATGCCGCGCGGCTTTACGTCCTCCAGCAATCGCGCCAGCTCCGCCTGACAGCACGGCACCAGCGCGATGAAGCGCGCATCATGCGCGAGCGCAAAGCGGATCGCATCGTCTGTTGCCGTATCACAGGCATGAAGTGCCGTCACAAGACCAACGCGGCTTGCCTCTGGCAGGGCAAGGCGCGTTTCACCGATGGCGCCCGCAACGAAGTGCATGCGTGAGAAACCGCTCTCGCGCGCCAGCGCCTCTGCCCTGGCCACAAGGTCGCTGCGCGCCTCGATGGACCACAGCGCGCCGCGATCGAGTTGGCGCAGGTAAAGGTCATAAAGGATGAAACCGAGATAGGACTTGCCCGCACCCATATCCGCAATCAGCGGGGCTGCGCCATTGGCTGAAAGCTCATCCAGCGCCGGTTTGATCAGCTGGAAGAGATGCTGCACTTGCTTCAGCTTGCGCCGTGCATCGGCGTTCAGCTTGCCGTCACGCGTAAGGATATGAAGCGCCTTGAGGAGCGGCAGCGACAGCCCGCCCGTTTCATCAGGCGCCTGCGCGCGCTGTTTGCCGCTCAACGCCGGTCTCCCAGAGGATCGTCGTCACTGCGCCCCGCTGATGAATTGCCGCCGCACGCGCCATATCCCGCCGACCATCCGGCGCGATAGGCCTCTTCCGAGGAGCGCGGCGCGGGCCGCCCGCCAACGCCAGATGACTGCGCCGCTGCACAGCCATCACCGTAACCGACATCATAAAGCGGATCCTGCGCATAGCGGCTTTCGGCGCACGCGCCCAGCACGATGAGTGACGCGACAAGCACAAGAAACCGGCTGCGCATGATTTGCTCCTGAAGACCCGTGGCATTTTCGCCGCCCGCCCCGGCACATGTCGAGCATCAATAGCAAATTGCGCGAAATTTTAATGCAAACTTGGGCCATGGCCTTCAACACGGCTTAAAGCGGCCTGTCTATCGTGACCCCATCGAGGCGATTTGCGTGTCACGAGGAGCCCATGCCGCATTCCCAATCAGCCACCCTGAACGGCCAGATGGCTGCCGGAAATCCGGCAATGCGCGTGCTTGTGGTGGCGTCCCAGAAGGGCGGCTCGGGCAAGACGACTCTGGCCGGCCACATCGCCGTGCAGGCAGAGCGTGCAGGCGGCGGCCCGGTCGCGCTGATCGATACCGACCCGCAGGGCAGTCTGGCAAAATGGTGGAATGTGCGGCAGGCCACCGCCCCCAGCTTCATCCAGTCGGTCTTCACGAACCTGTTTCAGGATCTTGATACGGCGCGGGCGCAAGGTTTCCGGCTGGTCGTGATTGATACGCCACCTGCCGTCACCAAGGCGATTGCCGAAGTGGTCAACTACGCCGATCTGGTTGTCGTGCCCACGCGCCCCAGCCCGCATGATCTGCGCGCGGTGGGCCCGACGGTTGACATCATTGAGGCGCGCCGCAAGCAGATGGTCTTTGTGCTCAATGCCGCAACGGCGCGCGCAAAAATCACGATGGAGGCGGCGATTGCCCTGTCGCAGCACGGCACGGTCGCCCCTGTCACGGTTCACAACCGTCTCGACTTCGCCGCCTCGATGATCGACGGGCGCACGGTGATGGAGGTTGATGACCAGAGCCGATCCTCGCTCGAGATTGCGGAACTCTGGACCTATCTCTCACAAAGGCTGGAGCGCACCGAGACGGTAGGCACAGGATTGATCGATGAATTGCCGCGCGGCTTTGGCGTGCGCGCCACCAGTGCACTGGGCAGGCCGCAGCCGGTGTTTGGCCGCCGGGCAACAGCGTGAGGTGACCCATGCGCTTTGCATCGCTCACGGCAGGTTTGCTGGCCCGCAAGGGTGAAGCCCACCCCGCCTCAACGGCAACATTCCCGGAAGACATGCTGGTGCGCTCGCGCCAGGGCTGGACCTCACCGTGGGATGAAAGAGGCGGGCAGGAAAAGATCCGGCCAGCACCTCCCGCCGAAAGCCCTGTCCATCAACCGGCGGAGGCCGCGCCGAAGCAGGCAGCGGCCGACGAGCCCTGCGTTCATGGCCACGCCTGCCAGATCGGCGATGCGCCTGTCGCCGCGCCCGATCCGCAAAAGCGTTTTCATGTCTCGGTGCGGCTGAAGCGCGGCCACTACATCCGCCTCAAGCTTGCCTCGTCACAGCTGCACAAGCCGAGCCAGGAGATCATCGCTGAAGCACTGGCCGACTGGTATGCAAAGCAGGATGAGAGCCTGTTTGGCCAGTGCGCCTGCCTGAACGATGATTTGACAGCTTTGCGCTGATATTCGGGCCCTTGATCTGCGGTGCCTTAGCCGCCAGAACACTCCGCCGCATATTGCATCCGGCTTCATGCGGCAGCGCGGGGCGGCTCAATGGAAGGCTTTTTTGATCTGGCGGCGCAAAATCTGCTCTCGCCGATGGTGCTGTTTTTCGCGCTCGGCGCTTTTGCGGCGCTGGTGCGCTCTGATCTGGCGATCCCGGAGCAGGTTGCCAAGGCCATTGCCCTCTATCTGATGTTTGCCATCGGCTTTAAGGGCGGAGCGGCCGTTGCTGCAAGCGGGCTGAATGCCGAACTGGGGTTGACGGCACTGGCAGGCATTGCGCTCGGTCTTGTCATTCCGCTGATTGCCTATGGGCTGCTTTCCCGCACCACGCGGCTGGAACGCGTGAACATCGCCGCCATCGCAGCGCATTATGGCTCAATTTCGGTCGTGACCTTTGTGGCGGCGGGCGAAGCGATGAAGGCGCTCAACATTGAAAGCGATGGCTGGATTGTAGCGGTGATGGCGGTGATGGAAACGCCGGCCATTGCTGCCGGTCTTTTCCTGGCAAGCCGGGCGCGTGCGGCCAGCGGCACAAAACTTGTGACCGGCCACCTCCTGCGCGAAGTCTTTGTCAACGGCTCCATCGTCCTGCTGATGGGCGCCTTTGCGATTGGCTGGGCAACGGGCGGCAAGGGAATGGAGGCGGTCAAGCCCTTCATCGATGCGCCGTTCAAGGGTGTGCTGTGCCTCTTCCTCCTCGACATGGGGATTGTCGCTGCATCGCGCCTGCGCAGCACACGGGGCCTCAGCATTGGCCTCATCGCCTTTGGTCTTTATATGCCCTTCATCTCCGCAGCGCTGGGTTTGGGGGCCGCCATGTTGATCGGTCTTGGCGCTGGCACCGGCGCGCTCTTCATCACGCTTTGCGCCAGCGCCAGTTACATCGCCGTGCCTGCTGCCATGCGGCTTGCGCTGCCCGAGGCGAACCCCGCGTACTATGTCACGGTCTCGCTTGCCGTTACTTTTCCGATGAACCTTGTCATCGGCATTCCCGTCTATAATGCGCTTGCCGCGCAATTTCTTGGATGACTGCCATGCAGCGACACCAGCGCAAGAAGCTTGAAGTCACGATTGCAGAATCCTATGTCGGGCGCATCGCCGACTTGCTGGAACGCCATGGCGTGACAGGCTTTACCGTGCTCCACGCCTGGATGGGCCGCGGATCCGGCGGCGAATGGCGCGACACGGGCCTCACCAAAGCTGAACAGCATGTCGTGCTGTCAGCCATCCTGAGCGCAAATGCTGCCGACCACGTGATGGAAGACCTCAAGCAGTTCTTTACGCTGCATCACGGGATCGTCACGCTCGCCGACGTGGAAGTGATCCGGGGCGAGCGCTTCTGATCCCTAAAGAAAGAGCGACGATACCAGCGCAAACACCGGCAGCAGGAAAACTGCCGACCAGCCGATGAAGCCAAAGAAGCTGGGCATGGCAATGCCGCGCTCTTCGCAGATCGCCTTGATCATGAAGTTGGGCGCATTCCCGATATAGGTGAACGCCCCCATGAACACGGCGCCCATCGAGATTGCCAGCAGCGTGGAGGACAACGGCCCCATCAGGGTTGCCGGATCGCCGCCCGCCAGATTGAAGAACACAAGATAGGTCGGCGCATTATCAAGGAAGGCTGAAAGGCCGCCCGTCAGCCAGAAATACATGAGATTGACCGGCGCGCCATTTTCATCGCTGACAAGCCGCACCGCCTCGGCGGCGGCCCCCTGTGTGCCGGCGGCCAGAATGGCGATCACCGGAATGATGGTGACGAAAATGCCGATGAAAAGAATTGCAACTTCACGGATGGGCTCCCAGCTGAACTGGTTCTTGGCCCGCAAGGGTGCAGGCGTCAGCCGGTAAGCGGCCCACGCGATGACAAGCAGCACCACGTTGCGCGCGATGCTCTCGACCGGAACATAGGTGCCGAAGAGCTTCACATTGGCAAGGTTGGCATAGATACCCGAAAGCAGCACGGCAGCAATCACGAGTGCAAGGAACAGGAAATTGATGCCGCCCTCAATCGTAATCCGGTTTGGCGCGGTGTCGTTGCGCTTTCCGGCCACGGCTTCGGCGCGGTAAAAAATGCTGTCGATGACAAAGAACGCGGCAATGAGAATGATCGAGGTCACAAACATCGGGCCCGCCATTGCCTTCATCGTCCAGAAAAAATCGATGCCTTTGATGAAGCCGAGGAAGAGCGGCGGATCACCCAGCGGCGTGAGCGAGCCGCCAATATTGCCAACCAGAAAAATGAAGAAGACGAAGATGTGCACCTTGCGCTGGCGCGTCGCGTTGGCGGCGATCATCGGCCGGATCAGAAGCATGGCTGCGCCCGTCGTGCCAATAAAGCTGGCGAGGATAGTGCCAATCGCCAGCATGGCTGCATTCACGCCGGGCGTGCCGGCAAGGCGTCCGCCGATATGAATGCCGCCCGACACCACAAACAGCGCAAAGAGCATGATGATGAAGGGCAGATACTCAAGCGCGGTCACGGCAAAGAGCGCCGCCCCGGCGACGTCAGGGCCATAGACGGCCGCAAACGGCACCAGAAAGGCAAGGGCCCAGGCGAGAGAAACCTTTGGGTAATGATGATGCCAGAATTTTCCCGCCAGGACCGGAAAGAGCGCAATCGAAAGAAGAATGCCGGCAAAAGGCACGCCCCACAGAAGCGACAGGCTGGTGCCATCAACCAGCGCGGCAGCGTGCGCTGGAGCGGCGGGAAGAGTGACAAGGGCAAGGCTGGCGGCAATCCGGCGGGCAAGGATGCGCATTTGCAGTTTTCTCACGCTTTGGCTGCAACAATGGCAGGCTTGATGACAGAACGGGTGCGCCGCAGCGCAGTTGGGTGATAGTTACGCATGAGCCCTTTGCCAAGATGGAGTCTCGGCCTTTTTGCCCTCGCTGTGCTTTTCTTTGCATCGCTGAAGGCAGAAACACTGTCCTATGCCCAAACGGCTGATCGGGGCGCTGATCTGCAGCATGCAATACGCCTGCAAGATGTAAAACGCTGGCTTCTCCTTCTCAACAACCCGCTTGAGAATGAGGTTATCGCGCGCATCGCCGCGTCGCGCCACGACATGGTCGTGATCGACTTCCTCTCCTCCATCAAGGGCCGCGAGGCATTGAACATGCGCGAGACTGTTGCGCGCTTGCGTGCGCGTGACTCAAATGCCCCGCGCCTTGTGATCGCCTATCTCAACATCGGTCAGGCGGAAGACTATCGCACCTATTGGCGCGCAAACTGGCGTCCGGGAAACCCCGGCTTCATCATCAGCGATGATCCCGATGGCTGGGCCGGAAATTTTCCGGTCGCCTATTGGGATCCGCGCTGGCAACAGATTCTGACAGGCGAAGGCGGTCTCATTGATCAGATCGCTGCCGCCGGATTTGATGGCCTATATCTCGACTGGGTGGGCGGATTTGAGTTTGAGCCGGTCGTTGCGCGCGCGCGTGCGGCGGGCATTGATCCTGCCGATGCCATGACGGCCCTGGTTGCGAATGTCTCGGCGCGCATGAAGGCGTTGCGCCCCGGCGCCATCATCATTCCGCAGAACGCGCCACTGCTTTGGCAGCGCGATGATTTTCTCGCCGCCATTGATGCAGTGGTGCAGGAGCACACCTGGTTTTCGGGCACCGATGACAATGCGATGCTGGGTGACTGCCCGCTGCCGCGCAACGAGGAGGAGGCTGCAGGCAGCCCCGCCTATCTGGCGTCGCTGCCGCCGCTGTGTCTGAAAGACTGGCGCGAAAATTCCGGCTCAAGCCTGCGCTACGAAAGCGAGGCCTATCTGCTGCCGCTGTTTGCCCGTGCACGCGCGGCAGGCAAGATCGTCTTTACCGTCGATTACGCGCTGAAGCCGGAGAACATTGCGCGCGTGACTAGCCAAAGCAGGGGCCATGGCTTTGTGCCCTTTGTCGGTGCGCGCCCGCTGACCGATTACGTTGAGCCCTTGCCCTGAGGCAGAGACTCGGTCGAATCGGATACGGAACGATTCATCCATCAGAATCAGGAGGTTACTTGCGCTGATGCTTGCGGACGCCCGGGGCCTCGCATAGAGTTAACGAATCGTTACGACGCATCGGGGGGATGCCTTGGCCGCTGACCTGCTTTTGAGGGCACAGCTGTCCTTCGCTGACCAGCGCGAAGTGCTCGATTATTGGCAAACGCTGGCGGCAAACGGTTTGCCGTCGCGTGCCGCCGTCAATCCCGGCGCCATCAAGCGCCGTCTGGCGCAGATCAGCATTCTGGTTCTTGATCCTGCTGCCAAGGGCAGCGTGCGTGTACGGCTTGCCGGAACAGGTTTGCGCGATGCCTATGGCCGCGATGTAACGGGCCAGCCCTTGGGTGAGATCGAAGCCGGTGAGCGCTTCACCTATTGGCTCCATGCCTTGAAGCGCGTGATTACGACGGGCGAACCGGCCGCAGGCGTCATCTCGCTTGGCGGTCTGGGCAAGCCGCATCTCGACCAGCATTGGCTGCGCCTGCCGCTGTCATCGGATGGCCGGCATGTTGATGGCTTTCTGGGCTATGACCGCTTCGTGCCCACCGAGGCTGCCCAACGCGCAGCCCAGCAGCCTTCGGCTATCGGTGCAGGCTAACCAACCAGGAGTTGCAGGACTTTAATCCTATAGCCTCCTTGGCCTGTGGCCAATGATAGGAATATAATCCT
>DEIC01000069.1 GCA_002352285.1 Alphaproteobacteria bacterium UBA2784
GCATAGGTTGCCCGCCACGCATCGCGCGGCAAAAGCCTTGTTGCGTGGTTTTCAAGCAGGGCAATGAACTGCTCACTGGCCAGAATCTGGCCGGGCCGCGCCAGCGGCTCCAGCCGTGCTGCGCGGTTGACATGGCTGCCATAGAAATTCTCGCGCGCCGTCAAAGCGTCATTCAGCCGGAACACCGGGCCGCAATGAAGCGCGATGCGCACATCAAGCGGTCCCGCCGACGCCTCAAGCCGCGCGCTGGCCGCGCCAATCGCATGGCGCAGCGCGAAGGCATAACGTGTCATGGCGCTCACATCGCCCATCACGGCAAAAACCGCATCGCCCCACGTGTTGACATATTCGGGCTCATCAAATCCGTGCTGCCGGTGGGCGCTGCCCAACGCGTCTTTGACCATGGCAAGGAAATGCGAAAAGGCCCGCATGTGCTCCTCGCCCATACGGCTGTAGCCGACAATATCGGCAAAGAGCAGCGCGCGGATTTCCCGTTTGCCCGCCGCCAGCGCGCCTGTGCCTGATGCAGAGGCATTGGCGGCCGGCGCACCATCCTTGCCGATCAGAACAAACGTGCCGCCCAGCTGGGCCGCATGGGCAGCGGCAAGACCGCGCACCATGTCGGCGGCAAAGTGGAACAGCGTCTCATCCTCCAGCCACGGCTCCGCCGTCGCGTAAGTAACCTGGGCCGCATGGGCAAGCGCCGATTCAAACTGCGCCTGTGCGGCGGCATCACTGCCAATGCGCGCGCGGATGAAATCGTGCTTGGCAAAGGGCAGCACGATGTTGACCTCGCCTTTGCGCGCCAGCATCGCCTCGATGAAGGAAAGGTCGGCCCCGCGCGCCGCCGACGAAAAGGAAAGCTCTGGCGCATGTTCGCCGAGCATGGCGGCGATGAAGCGTTTGGCCTCATCCTCGCCCATGCCGGGCGCAGGCAGGAACGCCGCTACCTTCGGGGCCTTGAGAATCTGTAACAGCTGCGGCGGCAGCTGAAGGCCTGCATCCTGCAACATCAAAAGCTGACGGCGTGATGACAGCATCAGCCGGTATTGCGCGCCTGCAAGACGCCGTGCGGTCTCGTAATGGCCTGCGATGATGGCTTCCGGCTCGCCCGCAATCAGGCTGGCTTCCCCCAGCGTGGCAGCGCGCCAATAGCGGCTCTCATCATCGTCTGACGTGTCCTCAAAGGCCACACGCGCCATGACATCGCGTGCAATCGCGGCAGCATTGGCCGCATCCGCCTCGGCATAGGCCATGGCGGCGGCATTGATGCCCGCAAAGCTGGAACCGGTCGCTTCATAAGCCCGTGCATAGAGTTCGCGCGCGACTGAAAGGTGATGGCGCTCGCCATGGGCGCGCCACAGATCTTTGTGGATGCGCGCGCGCAACGAAACGATCTCGGCAATGCCGGGATCTTTGGGCGACAGCGCAAGATCGGCGGTCTCAAGGCTTGCCAGTGCCTCCACCCGCGCGCCCGCCTCCGCCATGGCCAGCGCCGCGACGTGGCGCAACCGCCAATGATGCGGGTAATGGCGCAGCGCGTCGGCTGCTTCATCCTGCGCAGCAAAGACCAGCCCCGCATTCAGAAGTCGTCGCGCCTTCAGGGCGGCGTCATCGGCAGGTGAGGGGGGCGGGTTTGGCGTCGTCATCGTGTGCGCGGCAGCAAAGGCGGGGTCAAATCTCGGGGAGCGAAGGGCGGGGGCGGATGAGAAATCCTGCATGACCAAAGTAGGATCACAAGCTACGCTTGCCCGAAAGCAGCCGCGCTGCAAGACCCCATCTTCCTGTGATCGAGCAAGAGCATTGCTTCATGTGGATCAAGACCGTTGACCTTGGTGAGACACTCAATGCCGCATTGTCCGGCGCGGGGGCGAGCGGTCTGGCCGCCTCCCGGGCCGAGACACCAGCCGAACATTTTGCGCGGGGCCTCGCCCGCACCCAGTCGGGCGACATGCGCGGCGCAGACGCAGATTTCATGGTCGCGGCCAGCGATGCGACCCTTGCGCCTGCTGCCAGCCTTGAGCGCGGCTTCATTCGCCTGCGCGAGATGGGCGGCGAGAGCGAGGCGTTGAAGTCGGCGTCAGGCGTGATCGATTCTGGCGCCAAAGGCGTGTTGCGCGCGCGTGCGCTGCATCTGGCGGGCTTTGCCGAATATAACCGGCTGAATGCGCCCGCAGCCCTTGACCGCCTTACCCATGCCGCGCGCGCCTATGAGGAGGCAAAGTCGCGTGAGGGTGCCGCTCAGGTGCATGACACGCTGGGCTCCCTGCAGGCGATGATGGGCGCGGTTGAGAACGCACTCGTCTCCTATATGCGCTCCTATGCGGAGAAAACCGTGATCGGCGACCGCATGGGCGTTGCCATCACGCTGGGCAATATTGGCCGCCTCTGCCTGCAGATGGGCCGTCTCGAAGACGCCGAAGCCTTCCTTGCGCGCGATCACGAACTGGCCATTGAGTTGTCAGACGCCCGCGGTCAGGTGCGCACCTTGAGCGACATCGCCCGCACCCGCGCCGCGCAGGGCCGCCATGACGAGGCCGCCAAGGATCTCGCCGAGGCCACCGCCATGGCCCGCAAGGCGGGCCTTCATGCGCAGGAGTTTCTCTGTCTGAAGGATGCAGCACTCGTGGCGCTGGCGCGCAAGGATCGCGCCGCCGCCAAACGCTTTCTCGATGAGGCCGAAGCCCTGATCCCGAAAGACGGCGCGGAATATGAGCGCCTCGTGCTCAATGGCGCGCGCGCCGAATATCTGATCGACGAAAACCCGGAAGAGGCCGCAAGGCTGCTTGAAGAAGTCGTGGCCGGCTATCGCATGTTCGACATGCCTGACTTTGAAATCGGTTCGCGTCTGGCGCTCGCCCGCGCCTATGTGAAGTCGGGCAAGGATACGCGCGCCGGCACAACGATCATGTTGGCGATGAAGCTCTGCCGCGGCCGCGGCTTTGCCCGCTACTTCACCGAATTGAACGAGGCGATGGAGCGCCTGTCGCTGACCGAAGGCGTTCTTGAGGAATCGGGCGTCACCGTTGGCGATACCGCAGCGGGCACGCCCGAGGGCTATGTCCTGCGCGAATGTCTGGGCGCTGGCGCGTTTGGCCAGGTCTTCCGCGCCTTTGATCTGTCGCGGGGCCGCGAGGTGGCGCTNNGTGCGCATCTATGCGATGGGGCGCGACGCCTCGGGCAGCCCCTATGTGGCGCAGGAGTTCATACCGGGCTCAACGCTGCGCGCCGCCATCGGCGAAGAGAAGATCAAGGGTGAGGCGGCGATTGCCCGCACGCTCTCGTTCATCTGCCATGCGCTGGCGGCGCTGCACGAGGCGGGCGTCGTCCACCGTGATCTCAAGCCCGAAAACGTGATGCTGCGTGAAGATGGCGCGCCGGTGCTGGTCGATTTCGGCATATCGCACGTGCCCGGCCTCAAGCTGAAAGAGGGCGCAAGCCTGCCCATCGGCACGCGCGGCTATATGGCGCCCGAGCAGCAGGCGGGCGGCAAGCCAGATCCGCGCGGTGATCTTTATGCGGTCGGGGTGATGGCCTTCGAAATGGTCAACGGCGAGCGCCCCACGCCCGAAATCCTCTCAAACCTGCCGCAGAAAAGCGGCTGGCGCCTGTTCGGCGCCAAATCGCAGGGCTGGGAGACGAAGATGAGCGGGCCGCTGGCTGATCTTGTCCGCCAATTGCTGGCCCAGGACGAAAATGCGCGGCTCCAGTCTGCTGCTGAAGCCGCGCATCGTTTCGAAGCAATTGCAGCGGCGGCCGAAACCGCACGCCGCTGATCGTCAGTTGGTGCGCGCACCCGCCACAAGGGCCGTGAACGCAAAGGGTGAAGGATCACGCGACGGCGCGCCGTCCGGGCCTGCATCGGCGGCAACCACGGCAAGACGCACCTTCAGGTTGTTCGGCACAGTGACCGTCACGCTGGGAAAGCCGTTCAGCGCCGTATCACTGTCGATCACGTCACCGGTCTGCTGGTTGATGACCCAGATGTCGATGTCGCGGCGCGGTGTTGCGCCTGACGTTGCCAGGAAGAAATAGGTCTGGCCGCGCTTGAGCTCGAAATCGTACCACTTCACCTGACCGCCATTGAAAGCAGGGTCGGGCGTGCTGGCCGACGCATTCTCCTGCAACAGAACCGTGGCATCGGGATGCGCCTTGCGGAACTCGTCCTCAAGCGATGCGATCTGCGAGGAAAGATCACGCGTCAGCCGCGCTACAGCGGCCTGCCACTCAGCCTGATAGGCAGCCATCCGCGTTTCGGCAGTGCCTTCCAGCAATTCGCGCAACAGGTCCACGCGCTGGCCGTAATTGACGAGGGCTGCAATCGGATTGCCGACATCGTCCACATTGCCGGCATTCAGAAGCGCAATGACAACGCCATCCTTGTTGAAGATGGGGCTGCCCGAAGCGCCACCCGTGGCAGGCAGCGAGTGCTGCACCAGCTGGCCCGCGCCCTTTTCGTCCTTCGTCAGGAAGAAGTCGGTGAGCGAGGTGATGACGGCTTGCTGGAACGTCGCCGTCGGCTGTTCCATGTTGAAACCGATCAGATTGCGCGCCGGATAGCCGATGAACGCGATCTGCTGGCCGGGCAAGAGCTGGTCAAGCTGTTCGCCGGTGGCAATCGTCAGCGGCGCAGCCAGACGCTCCGGCTCCTTGGCAATCAGAAGCGCCACGTCATAGGACGGCGCCACATAGAACGGCGTCACTTCGCCATTGTTGAACTGCGGAATGAGCGCCTGGTACATCTGGTCAAACGCCACATAGCCGGGATGCTGGATCGCCTCGACGATCTCGATCTCGTCATAGGGCGGGATCTGTGAGCGCACCACAAGCTTGCCGCCGGCAAGTTCCGGGATTTGGGTCAGCTCGTAATAGAGTGCGGCGACGTGGCTGTTCGTGGCCAGAACCTTCGAGCCATCCGGCCGCGCCACAACCCAGGCGGTTGCCGAGTTGGTGGCATTGCCGTTCTTGTCGAGCTGCACCACGAGATAGACCGAGGCCTTGGCGCGCTCGATCACGCTGGTGAAATCACCCGTTGCGGTCGATGAGCCGGTCAGGCGCTCCTTGAACTCGGTGCGCATGGCGTCCAGCTGGGCTTGTGCCTCGGCAAGCTGCTGGGCGGTCTGTTCCTGGGTGGCGGCAATTTCCTGCGTGTCTTCGCGCAGGAAGTACCAGCCCAGTGCCGCAATCGCGACGGCGAACGCGCCTGCGATTGCAAGCATGCGCAACTGCGAGCCGCCCTCACGCACCTTGCCATAGATGTCGCTGGTGGTTTGCAGCTTCTCGGTCTTCATCGCGTTGGCCGAGCGGGCATCTACGCGTTCGATCGAAAAGCGCGGGCCATGGTCATCCGAAAGCTGGACTTCCGACATCGCGCCCAGCTCTTCACCGTCCATCACGGCGCGGCCGTGGCGGATGACCGGCTTTTCGCGGCTGATGACGAATTGATAGGTGCCGGTGCCGGGCTTCGCCTGAAGGCTGAAATGGCTGTGGCTGACCTTTGTCATTTCTTCCGGCAGCTGCACGTCGCAATCGACGCCGCGCCCGAAGGTGATGAGTTCTTTTGACGAGTCGAAGTTGAGCACGCGGCCCTTGGCATCGCCCGACAGATACGTGACTTTAAGTCCCATGATTGTCCCCGAGAGTTGAACACAACGGACACCCCTCTGAATCCCGTGTCAGGGGGTGCCGCCCGGTCAGGGGTGCATAGAAACAACGCGGCGGGCCAAAGGTCAAAGCCCAATTGCCTCAGGCGATTGATTCTTTGGCGTCTGCCAGCGGGCCAAGCCCCAGTTTTTCAAGGGAAATTGCCGCCTGTGTGCGCACCAGGGCAATCTCGCCATGCCGCCCGGCATGACGCGCGAAGGCCTCCGCATAGGCCGCACGTGCCAATGCCTCATCGCCCGCAATCAGAAGCGCCTCGGCCTCGGTCACCAGATCGAAAAAGCTGCGCGACGATGCCTCGTGTTCGCCCACGCGCTTCAGGATTTCGTTGCGCTTGGTAAAGCGCGCCAGCACATCGCGGGCCAGATCGCGCGCCTTGTCGGCAGCGCCCAGCCACAGCGTTGTCGCCGCCGCATTGATGCCCAGATAGGTGTTGCGGTTTTTCGAGCGTTTCCAGCCATTGCGGTAAAGCCGCTCGGCGCGCTCCAGCGGCTTCATGTCGGCGCGGTTCTTGAGCCAGATCGACTTCGACAGGCCCGCCAGCATGCCCATGGTTTCGTCATCATCAGGCACGTCGCGCTCAAGCCGCTCCAGAATCTGGGCGGCTGCTTCAATCTCGCCGCGCCGCTTGAACTGCAGCGCCATCAGCTGGCGCAGGCGCAGATCATCGGGGACCTGGGCCAGCGCCGATGTCAGCAGCGCTTCGGCCTCCTTTGTGTGGCCGTCGGCAATGAAACTCTCGGCGACAATGGCGGCAATCGCAGGGGCATGAACCAGCGCCTCGTCGCGCCCGTTGGCATAGGCAGAAAGAAGCGCACCACCGCCTGTTCCTGCTTCTTCCCGCTCCAGCATGTCGAGGATTTCGGTCAACGCGGGATCTTCCGCATGGATATCGAGCGAGAAGCGGCCCAAAGGCCGTTCCAGCTTCGGGCCCAGGGCAAATGCATAGAAGAACCAGATCAGGAACCGCTCGCACAGAAGCTCGGCAAGGTTCCACTCCCACGGTTTGGGTTCGCGCGCGACGTGGCGCACCTGATTGGCGAGCCGCCGCAACGCATGCGCAAGATCAAGCGTGGCGCGTGGCGCCATCGCAAAATCATCCAGCACGCCCAGATTTGAAAAGCAGTTGGAGCTTGCCTCCTGTTCCAGCCGCTCGACCGCATGGGCAGACAGCGCCTCAAGAATGCGGCCCGCATAGAAAATGACAGCCTCTCCCGCCGCAACCTCGCGCACGCGGCGCAGCGCTGCGATATCAGCACCCAGCCGATAGCCATTCGCGCCCGTAAACGCCGCCATTTCGGGCGGCACGGGATGTTGCGTCACGTCCTGATTCGGCTGGTTCATCAGGGAAGACTATCCGCATTGTGTTCAAGGGAAAGGGACTTAGTGTTGCGCCCATGCAGTACGTCGCAACCCCAAGAAAGAGGTGATGTCCATGCGCACCGCATTGATCGCCGTCGCAACCTTCCTGGTCGCCACTTGGGTGGCGCCCGCGTCTGCCGCATTTTCATCAGACCGCTTCTCGGTGGAGGTGACGGGCGAGGGGCCGGATATCATCTTCATTCCGGGCTTTTCGGCTGGCCGCGAAAGTTTTGCGGCAGAGGCGCAGCGCCTGTCCGCTACCCATCGTGTGCATCTCGTGCAGCTGGCGGGATTTGCCGGTGAGCCATGGACCCATGGCGAGGGGCCGTTTCTTGCGCCCGTGGTGGAGGAGCTTCATCGCTATATCGCGGAAGGCGGCATCAAGCCTGCAATTGTCGGTCACTCGATGGGCGTTGTGGTCGGCTTGATGCTCGCACAGCAACATCCCGATGATGTCGCAAGGCTGATGTGCATTGACAATCTGCCGTTCTTTGGGGCGCTCTATGGACCCGCCATAACACCCGAGATCATGCAGCCTTTGGCCCAGCAATCGGCCCTGATCCTGCTCACGGCTTCCGACGAGCTGATGCGCAGTTCGACCACCACGAATGCAGAACGGCTCGCCAATGATCCCGTCGCGCGGGCCAGGATGGTCGAATGGGCGTTGCAATCCGACCGCAATGCAATGGCGGCGGCCATGCGCGAAGTGATGGTGACTGATTTGCGCCCCGGCCTTGCCGCGATGACGATGCCGGTGACGGTGCTATACGCGGGCGATCCGGGCGGCACACCGCTGCCCGATACGCCGGACAATCTTTTTGCGCGCGAATACGCAGCGCTGGCCGGGGCCACACTCATCCGCGTCGATGGCGCCCGCCACTTCATCATGGCCGACCAGCCGGAAATTTTCTCGCAGCACATGGACGTGTTTCTGGCGGAG
>DEIC01000021.1 GCA_002352285.1 Alphaproteobacteria bacterium UBA2784
TGCACTACACCGCGCTGCCGCAATGGGCGCAGACACTCGGCATGACCTTTTCGATCATGCTGTGGATGCCCAGTTGGGGTGGCATGATCAACGGCCTGATGACGCTGTCGGGCGCGTGGGACAAGCTGCGCACCGATCCGGTGCTGCGCATGCTGGTGGTCTCGGTTGCCTTCTACGGCATGAGCACGTTTGAGGGTCCGGTGATGAGCGTGCGCGAAGTCAACGCACTCTCGCACTACACCGACTGGACCATTGGCCACGTGCATTCAGGCGCGCTGGGCTGGGTCGGCTTTGTCAGCTTTGGCGCGATCTACTGCCTCGTACCCTGGCTGTGGAAGCGCCAGCGGCTCTACTCGCTCAAGCTCGTCGAGTGGCATTTCTGGGTATCGACCATCGGCATCGTCTTCTACATCACGGCGATGTGGGTGAGCGGCATCATGCAGGGCCTGATGTGGCGCGCCTATAATGCCTTCGGCTTCCTCGAATACTCGTTCGTGGAAACGGTCGAGGCCATGCACCCCTATTACGTGATCCGTGCACTGGGCGGCGCGCTCTATCTCGCCGGTGCGCTGATCATGGTCTGGAACATCTGGCGCACCATCAAGGGCGAGGTGCGGTCGAGCGAACCGCTGCGCAGCCCTGCGGCTGCAGCTGTGGCAGCGGAATGAGGAGCAAGCCATGAAATTCAATCACGGAATGCTTGAACGCAATTCGCTGCTGCTGACGGCGGGCATCCTTGTGATGGTGTCGATTGGCGGCATCATCGAGATCGCACCGCTGTTCTACCTCGAGAATACGATCGAGAAGGTGGAGGGCGTGCGTCCCTACACGCCGCTCGAACTGACGGGCCGCAACATCTATATCCGCGAGGGTTGCTATACGTGCCACTCGCAGATGGTGCGTCCGTTGCGCGACGAGGTGGAGCGCTATGGCCATTACAGCCTCGCCGCCGAGAGCATGTATGACCATCCCTTCCAGTGGGGGTCGAAGCGCACCGGGCCAGACCTTGCGCGGGTGGGTGGAAAATATTCTGACAGCTGGCATGTCGCGCACATGATCGATCCGCGCGCGGTGGTGCCGGAGTCGGTCATGCCGCCCTATGCATTCCTCGCCGACGTTGAGCTCGAGGGAGGCCGCATCAAAGCCGATCTCGCCGCCAACCAGATGCTGGGCGTTCCCTATACGGATGAAATGCTGGAGAAGGCAGCTGCCGACCTCTTTGCCCAGGCGACGCCTGATGGTGATGACGCCAGTGCCTTCTCAAAGCGCTGGCCGACGGCGCTGGTGCGCGACTTCGACGGCGATCCGTCGCGCGTGACAGAGATGGACGCCATCATTGCCTATATGCAGATGCTCGGCACGACGGTCGATTTCTCGACCTATGAGCCGGGCACAGCCGACAATCTGCGCTGAGGGAGAACGCCATGTCATCAGACAGTCTTTCAACCTTCGCGCAGACGTGGGGGCTTCTGTACTTCGTGCTGCTGTTTGCGGGCGTCGTTGCCTATGCACTGTGGCCATCCAACCGGAAGAAATTCGATCGTGCGGCCCGGCTGCCGCTGGAGGGTGACGAATGAGCACGCACCAGGACAAAGAACGCGACGCACATAGCGGCGTTGAAACCACCGGCCATGAGTGGGACGGGATCAAGGAGCTGAACAATCCGCTGCCCAAATGGTGGCTGCAGATTTTCTATGCCACCGTGATCATCTCGCTTGTCTATTGGGTTCTGTTCCCGGCCATTCCGCTGGTCGAGAGCGCCACGACGGGTGTTCTGGGCCAGTCTGACCGCGCAGACGTTGTCAGCGATCTGGAAGCGCTTCGGGCCCAGCGTGCACCGACCATGGCGAAGCTGGCGAATGCGCCGCTGGAGGCGATTGAGCAGGATCCGGACCTGCTGTCTTTCGTGTTGGCGGCAGGCGCGTCAGTGTTCGGCGACAATTGCGCGCCGTGCCACGGGTCAGGTGCGCAGGGCAGCGTTGGCTATCCCAATCTCATTGACGATGTGTGGATCTGGGGCGGCACGCTGGAGGACATCCGCCAGACAATCCGCTATGGCATCAGGTCAGATCACAGCGATACGCGCATCTCGGAAATGCCGGCATTCGGCCGTGACGAACTTCTGACCAAGGAACAGATTGCTGACCTTGCGCAGTATGTGCTGTCAATTTCCGGGCAGGGCGGCGATGCGGCTGCCGTTCTTCGGGCGCAGCCGCTGTTTGCGGAGCAGTGTGCGGTCTGTCATGGCGAAGCGGGCATGGGCATGCGTGAGTTCGGTGCGCCCAATCTGACGGATGCCGACTGGGTCTATGGCGGCGATCTTGCCGCCATTACGGAGACGATCACGAATGCGCGCCGCGGTGTCATGCCGGCGTGGACGGGCCGTATGGATGACGCCACCATCAACGCGCTTGCCATCTATGTGCATGCGCTGGGCGGCGGCGAATAGGAGCGCTTATGGATCGCGCGGTTGAAGAAACCGGTTCATCGGCCATTGCGGTCTCGGACGCAAAGGCAGTCAACCGCGCGAGCGTCCGCACCCTCTACAAGGCGCGCGAACCCGTCTATCCCAAGCGGGTTCGCGGGCTTTTTCGCCGCATCAAATGGCTGATGATGGGCTTTGCACTGGCGGTCTATTATCTGCTGCCCTGGCTGCGCTGGGACAGGGGAGAGGGCCGACCATCGCAGGCCGTGCTCGTCGACTTTGCGGGCGAGCGGTTCTATTTCTTCTGGATCGAAATCTGGCCGCAGGAAGTCTATTACATCACCGGCTTGCTGATCCTGGCTGCGCTGTCGCTCTTTCTTGTTACGTCGATGTTTGGCCGGGTGTGGTGTGGCTATGCGTGTCCGCAGACGGTGTGGACAGATCTCTTTCTCGCGGTAGAGCGCTTTTTTGAGGGTGACCGCAACGCCCAGATCAGGCTTGCCAAGTCGCCGTGGACAGGCAGCAAGTTTGCGCGCAAGGCGGGCAAGCATGTTGTCTGGCTTCTGATTGCGGCAACGACGGGTGGTGCGCTCGTTTTCTATTTCCATGATGCGCCCAGTCTGTTGCCGGCCTTGTTCGATGGCACGGCTTCGGTGTCGGCCTATCTGTTTCTGGGCATCCTCACATTTACGACCTATTCGCTTGCAGGTTTTGCGCGCGAGCAGGTGTGCATCTATATGTGCCCGTGGCCGCGCATCCAGGCAGCCCTGATTGACGAGCACGCCCTCAATGTCACCTACCGGCGCAATCGCGGCGAGCCGCGCGGTGCGCACAAGAAGGGACAAAGCTGGGAAGGGCGGGGCCATTGCATCGACTGCAACCAGTGCGTGGCGGCGTGCCCGATGGGCATCGACATCCGCGATGGCGACCAGCTGGAATGCATCAATTGCGCTTTGTGCATTGATGCCTGCAATGACGTGATGAAGAAGGTGGGCCTGCCCACGGGGCTCATCGGATATGACACCAGCCACAATGTCGAACTGCGGGCGCGCGGCGAAAAGCCCAAAATCAACATTCTGCGGCCGCGCACATTCCTTTATGCCGGGCTGATTGCACTGATCGGCGTCATCATGCTGTTCTCGCTGGGCACGCGCGCAACGATTGATCTCAATGTATTGCGCGACCGCAATCCGCCCTATGTCCGGCTGTCGGACGGCACATTCCGCAATGCCTATACGCTGAAGCTGATGAATCGCACCGGCAGCGCCCGCGACTTTAAGATCACTGTCGGGCCGGACAATGCCTTCATCCTGCGCGCTGTGGGCGCCGAGGGCGAGGGCACGCTGACCGTGCGCGTGGCAGCTGATGAAACGCGGGCCTTGCGCGTCTTCCTGACTGCACCACAACAGGCAGAGGAGAGCGTGCCAGTTATCTTCACCGTGCGTGATCCGGTCAGCGGCGAGTTTGTGGCTGACGAAACCAATTTCCTGACAGGTGACCGATGAGCATGACGGCAACACAGGATGGGCGGCGCCCGTTGACGGGGCGCCAGGTGCTGTTCGGGCTGATTGCCTTCTTTGGCGTTGTGATGGGGGTCAACGTAATCTTCATCGTGACGGCGATTGACAGTTTCCCCGGAGAGGATGTCAGGCGTTCGTGGTTCCAGGGCATACATTACAATGATGTGCTGGCAGAACGCGCCGCGCAGGACGCACTGGGCTGGGAGGCTGTGCTGGGTGTTGGCGGCGCTGGCGCCGGCAGCTATGCCGAACTGCGCATGACAGCTGAGGGCGCTCCGCTGGGTGATCTTGAGATCATCGCAGAGCTGCGCCACCCGACCGACGCCACACTAGACCGTACACTTGCTTTCGAGCGCATTGCGCTGGGCGTCTGGCGCGCGCCGCTTGGCGATGTCGCGCTGGGCCGGTGGGATATTGCTTTTACCGCGCGCGATCTTTCGGGCAACACCTTTGAAGGAAAGCGCCGCATATGGTTGCGCTAGAAGCGGAGACGGGTTGCCCGACTTATGGCGGCGGCGAAGAGGGCGTTGCCTTCGATCCTGCGCCGTTTGTGCGGCGTGATGCGGCCGGACGCATGCATCTTGAGCTTGTGGTGCGTGGCGCGCATTGTGGCGCCTGCCTCTCGCGCATCGAACGTGGCGTCAGGGCGCTGCCGGGCATCCTTGATGCGCGGATGAATCTTTCGACACGCAAGTTTGCTGCAGTCTGGGAGGGTGCGCTTGCTCCCATCCGCATCACTGAAGCAATTGCCGGTCTTGGCTATGGTGTTGCGCCGTTTGATGCGGCAGCGATTGCCAGTGACGCACACAGCGAAAACCGCCTGCTGATGTGGTGCCTGGGCGTGACGGCCTTTGCATCGATGAATGTCATGCTGCTCTCGGTTTCGATCTGGGCCGGGCTGGGCGTTGACATGGATGTGGGCACGCGCACGCTCTTCTACTGGCTGAGCGCGCTCATCGCCATTCCGGCCACGCTTTATGGTGGCATTCCGTTCTTCCGCTCGGCGCTGGCGGCGCTGCGGCAGGGCCGCGCCAACATGGACGTGCCGATCTCGCTGGCTGTTCTGGGTGCGCTTGCGCTCAGCATCTATGAGGCCTCAATTGCTGGTGAGCACGCCTATTTTGAAGCGCCGGTGATGCTCCTCTTCCTGCTTCTGATCGGGCGGTGGCTGGATCACAATCTGCGCGACCGGGCGCGGGCGGCAGCGCGCAATCTCCTCGCCATTCAGTCATTGCCTGCCGTGCGGTTGACTGCTTCCGGTGCGGCAGAGGCCGTGGCCGCGCGCGACATCGTTCCGGGCGACAGGCTGCTTGTCATGCCGGGTGACCGGGTGGTGGCTGACAGCGAAGTCATCGACGGCGACAGCGATGTCGATTGCGCGCTGGTGACAGGTGAAAGCGCGCCGGTGGCGGCGGCACCGGGCTCACGCCTGCATGCCGGTGTCATCAATCTCTCGCGGCGGCTGGTGGTGCGGGCAGTTGCGCGCAGCGAAGACTCGCTCGTTGCCCAGCTCACGCGGCTGGTGGAGGCGGGCGAACAGACGCGCTCGCGCTATGTGCGGCTGGCCGACAAGGCGGCGCGCGTTTATGTGCCTGTCGTGCATACGCTGGCGGCCATGGTGTTCGCAGGCTGGCTGCTGATTGAAGGCAGCGTGCACACGGCCGCTGTCAATGCGATTGCCGTTCTCATCATTACGTGCCCGTGCGCGCTGGGGCTTGCGGTGCCGGCAGTTCAGGTTGTGGCGACGGGCCGGCTGTTCCGCAATGGCACGCTGGTGAAATCGGGCGATGCGCTGGAACGGATTGCGGAAGTCACGCATGTTGTGTTCGACAAGACCGGCACGCTGACGCTTGGACGGCCGGTGCTTGCTGCTTCATCAGTTGATCCTGAAATGCTTGAGCAGGCCGCGCGGCTGGCGCGTATAAGCCGTCATCCGCTGTCGCGTGCATTGGCGCATGCGGCGGGGCCGGGGCTTGTGGCGATGGATGCGCGTGAAACGCCGGGCGAGGGCATTGAGGCGCAACTGGATGGCGTGCGTATGCGTCTTGGCCGTGCCTCATTCGTGGGGGCATTCGCCACCGTGCCGCCCTATGGCAAGGAGGGCGAGGCATTGTCGCTCTTCTTTGCGCGCGAGGGTGGAGCCGCGACCCGCTTTACCTTTGATGACGTCATGCGCGCCGATGTGCGGGCCGTCGTTCATGCACTGGAAGCACGCGGCCTGCGCGTAGAACTGCTTTCCGGTGACAGGGAGGCGCCTGCGCGCGCCGTCGGAGAAGCTGCGGGCATTGCGTCGTGGAAGGCGGGTCTCCTGCCACATGAAAAGACGGCCCATCTTGCGGCCCTGAAGGCGGCGGGTGCACGCACCTTGATGATTGGCGATGGCCTCAACGATGCACCGGCGCTGGCGCAGGCTCATGCATCGATGGCCCCGGGATCGGCGGTTGATGCCACGCAGTCTGCGTCAGACCTCGTGTTCCAGGGCGATACGCTGTGGCCGGTGGTGGAGGCGATTGATGTGGCGCGCCAGTCGCGCAAGCTGGTTGTGGAGAATTTCGGCTTCTCGGCGCTTTATAATGCCGTTGCCATTCCCTTTGCTGCGCTTGGCTTTGTGACGCCCCTGATTGCGGCGATTGCCATGTCTGCGTCGTCGCTGGTTGTCACACTAAACGCCTTGCGCTTGAATGGCGGGCGCAAGGCAGCCTGATCCTGCAGGAGGACAAGCGATGGACGCATTGGCATGGCTCATCCCGGCGGCGCTGGCGCTGGGCGGCGTCGGCCTTTTGGCTTTCATGTGGTCACTGCGCTCGGGCCAGTATGACGACCTCGACGGGGCGGCGCAGCGCATCCTGACGGATGATGACGACCGCCCCGCGTGAAATTTGTGCCCGTTACTTCAGGGCCGCCCGATAGGCATGCCATGTGGCATGGCCCAGAAGCGGGAAGATGACAATCAACCCAACGCCTGCGGTCACAAAGCCCAGCGCGATCAGGCTGGCAATCAGCCACGCCCACAGCATCATGGGTGCGAAGTTTTTGCGCACCGTGTTGAAGCTGGAGATGATGGCCGTCACGCCATCCACATCGCGCTCAAGCAGGAGCGGCATGGAGACGACCGACAGGGCATAGATGAAAAAGGCAATCACGCCGCCGGTAATGCTGCCGATGACCAGCATCGAGAGGCCCGCTTTGGTTGAAACCAGAAACGCCATGAACTCGGGCAGCGGCGGATAGGTGCTGCCCAGAAACAGGGCAACCAGCAGCGTGGCAATCCGCATCCACACCAGAATGCCGAACATCAGGAAGAATGCGACAAAGCCGAACTGCACCAGCGATGGCGGCCGCGCCTTGAGAATGCCGGAAAGGCTGACTTCCGCGCCGCGCTCCTGGCGGCGGCTGATTTCATAAAGGCCGATGGCAAGAACGGGCCCCACAAGGGCAAATGACGCTGCGGCGGCGGGAATGACGCTGTCGAGGCCCAGCCACCAGAGA
This sequence comes from Alphaproteobacteria bacterium UBA2784, assembly GCA_002352285.1. GTDB lineage: Bacteria > Pseudomonadota > Alphaproteobacteria > Micropepsales > Micropepsaceae > UBA2784. The sequence continues at coordinate 7,435 of DEIC01000021.1, forward strand.
CCACCTGTAATTGCCGCACCTGCCGCGACGAAAACGATGCCATAGATCAGGCTGGGCAAGGGGCTGCGCTTGATGTCGGCCCAGCCTTTGGCAAGCCAGGTCCATGGATCTTCCATCTTCAACGCATTCACCTGCGGCGTCGGCGGAACCAAAGTTTCGCTTGTCTCGGTCATGGCGTTCCCTCCCTAATGCAGCATGATCTGGCGCACGCCGCTTGATCTTGCCAGCATTTGACCCGAAGGTCTGTCAGACCTTGACATAGATCAAGGGTCAATCCGGGGGGAGTTCATGCCGCCAAGTGTTTCTGCGCCAGCAGGCGGGCCAGCTTCGGCTTCATTTACGCCGGGCTATCGCACCTATGTGCTGATCCTGCTTCTGCTTGTTTACACAACAAACTATGCGGACCGGATACTCCTCGGGATATTGCTCGGACCGATCAAGAACGAGTTTGGCGCGACCGACACCGAAATGGGTCTGCTCACTGGCGCCGCCTTCGCCGTTTTCTATGCGACGCTCGGCATTCCGATTGCGATGCTTGCTGACCGGCGCAATCGCCGCAACATCGTCGCAGTCTGCCTTGCGATCTGGTCGGGCATGACCGTCCTGTGCGGGATGGCTGCGAACTTCCTTCAGATGGTGCTAGCGCGCATCGGCGTCGGGATCGGTGAGGCAGGTGGAAGCCCGCCGTCGCACTCGATGATCTCTGACATGTTTCCGCAGGAAAAGCGCGCAACGGCCCTTGGCATTTTCGCCATGGGTGTGCCACTTGGCTATTTCGCAGGATATTACGGCGGCAGTCTGATCTCGGCAGCCTATGACTGGCGTACTGCCTTTATCGCGCTAGGTGTTCCGGGGCTCATTCTGACTTTCCTGGTCCTGCTTACGATCAGGGAGCCGGCTCGCACGCATGGCCAGGACTTCGCTGCGGCACCGAGCCTCCGCACTGTTTTGCGATACATGCTTGCGCGAAAGTCGCTCGTGCATCTTTACATCGGCGCGACGCTTGTCACGTTTACCGGATATGCGGGCGTCATTTGGGGCCCTGAGTTCTTCTTCCGCACCCATAACATGGAGCGGGTGGACATTGGTCTCTACCTCTCTGTTGTCGGCGGGTTCTCAAGCATGCTTGGTACCTTCGCCGGTGGCTATCTTGCGGACAGGCTGAGCCGCCGAAACAAGAAGTGGCAGGCTTGGGTGATTGCTGTCGCTGTGGCTCTTGCAGTGCCATTCAGTGTTGGTGTTGCGATCCTCGATGATCTGCAGACAGTCCTGTACATCAACGTCGTGCCAGCCATGGTTTCGGCGCTCTATCTCGCACCGTGCTTTGCCATTAACCAAAATCTTGTTGAACCGAGAATGCGCGCAGTGGCGTCGGCGCTCTTCCTGTTCGTGATCAATCTGATTGGCATGGGCGGGGGAACGGCGTTCACAGGATGGCTGAGTGATATGCTCTCGGCGTCTTATGGGGCCGACTCTCTGCGCTATGCGATGCTCATTCTTGGCGCGTTCAACGTGTGGGCGATCTGGCACTTCATTGTTGCCGGGCGGCATCTGCCTGCCGACTACGCTCGCGTCGGCCAGCATTGAACGTGCAATGAAAAACGCGCCGGGCCTTTCCGGTCCGGCGCGTTTCGCATTCCTGGTCCTGTCAGATCTTGACGAGCAGGCTCTCTGCCAGTCTGCCATGGGCGCGGCCGACGCCGCGCGCGATGTGGAAGAAGAACAGGAAGCCGATCAGACCCAGCACGATGCATGTTGCCATGCCCTGCGGGCTCATCACGAATTCATTCAGGCGCTCGACGCCGAAGTCCAGCTTGTAGCGGCCTTCGCTCATTTTGGTGATGATCGGGCCTGCCATCAAAGCCGAGAAAAAGGCCGTGCTGATTACGGCCAGGACGAAATAGGCTGTGCCGAGCGGCAGCATCAGCAGCATGTAGAACATGGCCGTCCATGTGCGGCGGTCCGTGACCATGCGCTTGATGCGCTGGAGCATCGGCCCCTGCGGCACTTCTGACGGCAGACGGCGCGGCATGCGCACGCCCAGAAGCGTCTCGACAATTCTGCCTTCAACAAGCGCGATGATGCGCACGCTGAAGATGAAAATCAGTGTCACCGGAATGCCGATGATGAGGATCATCAACCCCAAAGACAGCGAAATGCCGGTCGTTGCCCACGAGAAATAGAAGGTGCCCAGCGGAAGCGCGAGCAGCATGTAGAGTATCGAGGCATAGGTGCGCCCCTCGAACACGGGGCCAAAGATGCGGCCCATGAGGGAGCGCGGCGCTCGCGCAGCGACGGCGGGGCTGTGGCCGTTGCCATTTGCGTCGAGCTTGCGGTACTCGGCGGCCACGTCGCGCGGCGAGCCATAGGTGGTGAGAACCTGGACGAGAATTTCAGCTTCGCTCTTGCCGGGGTTCTGCGCCATCTCGTTGCGCAGATGCTCTTCGGCGTCAGCCAGCGCGTCCTGGATCAGGCCCTTGGGCGCGCCTTCGAGCGCCTGACGCAGCTGGTCAAGAAATGCGGCAATTGTGCGCGGGGCATTGGGGCTTGCGTTACGCATGGGCTTCATCCTGGCCAATGGCATTGTCAACGAAGGTGCGCACTTCGCGGTAGGCGGCGATCCATTGCTTGAGCGTGTCGCGGCCCGTGTCCGTGATCGTGTAGTAGCGGCGCGGCGGGCCGCTGACGGAAACTTCTACGCGGCTTGTCAGAAAGCCCGAGGCGTGGAGCTGGCGCAGAACCGGATAGAGCGCGCCCTGCTTGAAGGGCAGGGTGTCGTCATCTCCTGCCGACAGCTCCTTGGCGATCTGGTAGCCGTACATTTCTCCCCCGGCTTTCGCGAGGATGCTGAGGACGACGAGCGCCGACAGGCCGCTGTTCAGTTCCTTCCTGAACTTGCGAACTTGCGCGTCATCCGCATTGGTGTCCGTGCGCTGGATCACAGTTGCGGTCCTTCGAGTCAGGTTTTACTGGCGAGGAGCCTATAGTGGTGATTTCACACTAGTCAATTTTTCCCCCTAGCACGAAGTTGCGGGTTCGGCCATCCGTCACATTTGCCCGGAACCTGCTTTTGGTTCAAAGGGTTCATGTGAAGTGCGTCACCATCGACAGGCCGAGAATGAGCAAGCCCGCAGCCCACCACGCCCCGCTTCCAGTGGCCTTGGCCGATCTGGAGGCAGCCCAGACCAGAATCGCCAGCCATGCCCGCATCACCCCCGTGCTGCGGCATGAGGAGCTGGACGCAAGGGCAGGCGGCCAAGTGTTCCTGAAGGCCGAAGTGCTCCAGCGCACAGGCGCCTTCAAGTTCCGGGGGGCGTTCAACAAGATTGCCGGGCTTGATCCGGCGGCACGGGCGCGCGGCGTTGTGGCGTTTTCATCAGGTAATCACGCGCAAGCCGTGGCTGCTGTTGCCCAAATTTTCGGAGTTCCGGCCACCATCGTCATGCCATCGGATGCACCGGAGACCAAGATCAGGGGCACGCGTCACTATGGTGCTGATGTGCGTCTCTATGATCGCGTGCGCGAAAGCCGCGAGGCGATCGCGGCGGGCATTGTGCAGGAGAGTGGCGCCACGCTGGTGCCGCCGTTTGACGATCCTGCCATCATCGCGGGGCAAGGCACGGCAGGGCTGGAGCTGATGGCGCAGTGTGGCGGCGCGCTGGATGCCGTGCTGGTGCCCGCCAGCGGCGGTGGCTTGGCGGCGGGCGTCTCCGTTGGCGTCAAAGCGAGATCTCCGCTTGCGGAAATCTGGCTGTGCGAACCGGAAGGGTTTGATGATTGGGGGCGGTCGCTTCGCGCGGGGCAGATTGAACGCAATATTGCGCTGTCAGGCTCGATCTGCGATGCGCTGCTGGCGCCTCAGCCGGGCACGATTACCTTCGCGGTCAATCACGCGCTCGCGGCAGGCGGAGTTGCCGTCAGCGATGACGAGGTGCTGGCGGCGATGGCCTGGGCGTGGCGCAATCTGAAGATCGTGGTGGAGCCGGGCGGGGCCGTGGGGCTTGCAGCCATCCTGACTGGCAAGTTTGATGCAGGAAAAAAGCGTGTGGGCGTGATCCTTTCCGGCGGCAATGTCGAAGATGCCATGATGATGCGGGCGCTTTCAGAGCATGACTGACAACGCTGCACCCGCTGCGCGCCATGTGCTTGTGCGATTCATCCGCTCGGCGGATGGGGCGGGTGCGATCCTCCTCTTCCTGATTGCTGCGTTTATCGCTTTGGCGGCGCTTGATCTGCCGCTGGGACGTATGCGCAGGCCGGGGCCCGCCATTCTCCCGGCGGCGCTGGCCTGCGTTCTGGCGCTCAGTGCGCTGAGGCTTTCCCTCAAGGCGCTGCTTGCGCCCAGTCCGGCAGCGATCGAGGCACCCAACTCACTCAGCTTCCTCATGCTTCTGCCCGCCTTTCTTGCGTTCGCGCTGATGGCTGATGTTGCGGGTCTGGCGCTTTCATCGCTGGCATTGTTGCTGGTGGCAGGCACCGCAGTGCCGGGCGCCTATGCATCTGCCAAGCGCGCGTGGCGCTTTGGCCTCTACGCTGTTCTGTTAAGCGCATTCTGTGTGCTCCTCTTTGCCGAGCTTTTGGGTTTGCCCATTGCCATCCTTCCGGAGGGCTGGTGATGGACGGGTTCCTGAACAATCTTGCCACCGGCTTTGGCGTGGCGTTGTCGCCGGAAAATCTTGGCTTCTGTTTTGTTGGCGTGTTGATGGGCACGGTGATTGGCGTGTTGCCCGGCATCGGGCCGGTTGCCACCATCGCGCTGTTGCTGCCGGTGACCTTCAGCCTTGATCCGGCAAGCGCCCTCATCATGCTCGCGGGCATCTATTATGGTGCGCAATATGGCGGATCGGCTGCCGCCATCCTTCTGAAAATTCCCGGTGAGGCGGGCAGTGTGGTGACCGCGCTTGATGGTCATCCGCTGGCCCTGCAGGGCCGCGCGGGCGAGGCGCTGGCGATTGCCGCGATCGGTTCGTTCATCGCGGGCACCATTGGCACGCTGCTGATTGCAGTCGCAGCACCGCCTCTGGCAAAGGTCGCGCAGGCATTCGGGCCTGCTGAATATGCGTCGCTCATTCTCTTTGGATTGGTGCTGGCCGTTTCGATGGCGTCGGGTTCGCGCACGCGCGCGGTTGCAATGGCCGCGTTGGGCGTTGCGCTAGGGCTTGCGGGCACGGATGTGTTCAGCGGTGCGCAGCGCTTTACCTTCGGCATCCCTGAGCTTGCTGATGGTTTCGGATTTGCGCCGCTGGCGATGGGCCTCTTTGGTCTTGCCGAGATGGCCTATGCGCTCGACCGCAAGCGGCGCGGCGAACGCGTGGGCGGGGACGTCCGGCGCGCCAGCCTGACTCGGCGCGCACTCGACAAAGCGATGCCGGCCATTCTGCGCGGCACGGGTGTTGGCGCCATTCTGGGCGTGTTGCCGGGGGGCGGCGCCATTCTCTCGTCGCTGGCGTCCTATGCGCTGGAAAAGCGTGTGTCACGCACGCCGGAAGCGTTTGGCCATGGCGCGATGGAGGGCGTGGCCGGGCCGGAGTCTGCCAACAATGCGGGCGCGCAAACCTCATTCATTCCGATGATGACGCTGGGCGTGCCTACCAATGCCGTTATGGCGCTGATGATCGGCGCCATGATGATTCAGGGCATCCAGCCAGGTCCGCTGGTTCTGGACACAAGGCCCGAACTTTTCTGGGGCATGGTTGCGTCGATGTGGATCGGCAATCTTTTGCTGCTGGTCATCAATCTGCCGCTGATCGGCATCTGGGTACGGCTGCTTGATGTGAAGCCGCGCTATCTTTTTCCCGCGGTTGCCCTCTTCATGGCGATAGGCGCCTATGCCATCGAGAATTCGTGGTTCGATGTGGTGCTCACTGGGTTCTTTGGCGTGCTGGGTTATGTGCTGCTGAAACTGCGGTTCGAGCTTTCAACCCTTGTGCTGGGGTTCGTGCTGGGCCCGATGCTGGAGGAAAATTTCCGGCGCGCGCTCATCATCGCGAAGGGCGACATGGCCACCTTTGTGGAGCGGCCCCTGTCGCTTTCCTTCATTGTGCTGGGCATCGCGGTGCTGGCGCTGCCCGTCATTTTCCGCATGATGCGGCAGCGCGCGCCTATTCAATCGTAACGCCGGAACCCTCGACAATCGGCTTCCAGAGCGCCAGCTGCTCCCTCCAGAATTGGTCAAGAGCGGCGGCATCGCCCGCCAGCACCTCGTTGCCGAGATCTTCCAGCTTCCTGCGCGTCTCAGGATCGGCGAGGGCGGCAAGGGCTGCGTCCTGAATGCGTGCGACCACATCATCAGGCACGCCAGCAGGCGCAAATATGCCGGTCCACGAATAGGTCTCGTATCCGGCAAGGCCTGATTCATCCAGCGTCGGCACATCGGGCAGCACAGGAGAGCGGGTTTTGGTCGTCACGCCAATGGCAACCAAAGCGCCGGACTGGATGTGTCCCAATGCGGTGGGCAGATTATCGACCATCATATCGATGTGACCGGCCAGAAGGTCTGTCATGGCCGGACCCGCGCCGCCATAGGGCACATGCTCGATCTCAACGCCTGCCATCCTGGCAAAGAGATAGCCGGAGAGATGCAGGATCGTGCCGTTGCCTGACGAGCCATAGGTATAGGTATCAGGCTCAGCTTGAAGCCTGGCGATCAGATCGGGAAGCGTGCTGACCCCCAGCGAGGGATTGACGACAAGCACGTTGGGCAGGCGCGTCGCCAACGCCACCGGGCGGAACGATGCGACCGGATCATAGGCAAGGTTCTGATAGAGCCACACATTGATGACGCTGGATGATGAGGTTTGCAGGATCACCGTATAGCCATCGGGTGTGGCGCGTGCGGCTTCCTCGGTGCCGATTGTGCCGCCCGCGCCCGGCTTGTTTTCAACAATCACCTGCTGGCCCAGCAACTCGCTCATCTTTGCCGCGAGGATACGCGCGGTCACGTCTGTTGAGCCGCCCGCCGAGAATGGCACGATCAGTTTCACCGGCCGGTCAGGCCAGGCAGCGGCAGGCGATGCCATCAGGACGGCAGCCGCAAGGCCGAGAACGAAACGCATGATACGCATGGACATGTTCCTCAGGATTTCAGTTCTGGCCAGACGGGCCGCGAAAACTGCGCAGGCCGACGAGCAGGGCGAAATAGGCTGATGACAGCGCAAAGGCGAGCAGCACAACCTGCGGCCGCTCGGGATAGACGAATACAAGCCACGCCGCAGACGCCAGCCAGACCAGCGACATCACCAGCGTCGGCACGCGATATTCGCGCACGCGCAACGGATGCGAAAACTTCAGCTTGCTGAACGTCATCACGCAGAAGGCCGCCGTCAGCACCAGATTCAGGAGTGGCGGCGAACTGGTGACAAAGAAGACCAGCGCCACGATGTTCCAGATCGCCGGAAAGCCAGTGAAATAGTTATCGCTCGTCTTCATGTCGAGATTGGCGAAGATATAGAGCGACGTTGCCAGCACCAGCGCGCAGGCAGCAATTGATGTGCCCGCGGGAAACATGCCGAACTCGTGCATGAAGGCGGCGGGCACCACCACGTAGGTGAAATAATCGACCACAAGGTCGAGGGCAGAGCCATCGACGCGGGGCAGCACATCTTTGACGCGGAACATGCGCGCCAGTGGCCCATCGACGCCATCGACGATCAGGGCGATGCCCAGCCACATCAATGTCTCGCGCGGGTTGCCATGATAGACGGCGAGCAGCGCCAGAAACGCGAATACGACACCCGTGGCGGTAAAGATGTGCACGCCCCAGGCGGCGGAGCGCTGCACGCGGGGGCCCGCATTGGCGGCGCGCTCTGCGATCGTTGGGCGCTGAGGGCGGTTGGAATTGGCCGGCGGCTCGGTCATTCGGCCGCGCCTTCTTCAGCGGGCGGGCAGGGGTAACGCGCCGCCAGCGAGGCCTGGACGGCTTCGCCCGGCGAAAGGCCGGCAAGATCAGCATTGAGATCAATCTGATCCGCAACGACGCCTGCCATTTCGCGAAAACTGATTTCGCCTTCAAGCCGGAAACAGGGACCGGGCGCCTCAACATAGGGGCCACCCTCAAGATAGAGGCGGCGTCGCTCCTCGTCCTGGGCGGCAAACTCGGTGAACCAGTCGAACAGGAACTTGCCGCACTCTGTTTCAATGGCCTTGCCGCCGTTGAGTGAGAAGTCACGGCAGGCAGCGCCCAGCTCGCGGCCCGTATCAATGGCGAAGGCGGAAGGGGCTGCCAACAGGATGGCGCAGGCGGCCAGGAACATGCGCAGGGAACTTGCAGTCTGTCGCGTCATCGGCAAGCCTTGTACCCCAAAGCCGGGTGGCAGATTCACGGCTTCAATCTAGCAGGCAACACGTTCATGCTCGACTACTTCCTTCGACCCCGCATCGACGGGCCGCTGGCCCGGCTGGCGCGGCCTCTGGTGCGGCTGGGCGTCAGCGCCAACCACATTACCTGGGCCGGATTCCTGCTCGGGATGATCGCGGGCGTTTTGATAGCCGTTGAACTTTACTGGTCAGCCATCGTGTTCATCCTGTTCAGCCGTCTGTGCGACGGGCTGGACGGGGCTGTGGCCCGCCAGACGCGTCTGAGTGACCTTGGCGGGTTCTTCGACATTACGCTCGACTTCATCTTCTATGCGGCGATTGTCTTCGGCTTTGCGCTGGCACGGCCGGAAAATGCGCTGCCAGCCGCCTTTCTGCTTTTTGCATTCATGGGGCCAGCGGCCACTTTTCTTGCCTATGCCATCATGGCAGCCAAGCGCGGCATTTCTACCGAACTGCGCGGGCGCAAATCGTTTTACTATCTCGGCGGGCTGACAGAAGGATCAGAGACGATCATCACGCTCTGCCTGATGTGCGTCTTCCCGGATCAGTTTGCGATCATCGCGCTCATCTATGGCGTGATGTGCTTTATCACTGCGGGCACGCGCATCGCAGCGGCGTGGTCGGCGTTCAGCGACGCGCCCCATGGCTGATGTCGCCATCATTGGCGGCGGCATTGCGGGGTTGTGGACCGCGCTGGAGCTGTTGCGTGCAGGTGCAAGCGTTACCGTCTTTGACGGTCGGCGTTTGGGCGAGGGGGCGAGCACGGCGGCGGGTGGCATGCTGGCGCCGGGAGCCGAGGGTGATGGGCTTGCCCCAGCCGTGCAGGCCTTCGCCATTGCAAGCCGCAAGGCGTGGACGCACGCAGCGGCGGATATTGAGAACGCCAGCGGCATTGACATTGGCTATGCGGACTGCGGGTCGCTCATCATCGCGCGTGATGATGCGGAGGCCGCGGCGCTCAAGGCGCAATGTGCGCAGAGATTTGGCGCATGGCTGGACAGTTCCGCGCTTGCCAGCACCTATCCGCAGCTGCGTCACGGCCTTGCCGGAGGGGCCTTTGTTGCGGGGGACGCCTGTGTTGACAACCGGGCATTGATCGAGGCGCTGTCTGCTGCCGTCACGCAAGCGGGCGGCACCTGTGCCTTTGGTCTGGGTGATGTTGGCGTGCGCGTGGGCGGCAATCGGGTGTTGGGGGTGCGCGCGGGCGGGCGCAATCTCGACTTCCCCCGTGTTCTGCTGGCGACGGGTGCGTGGACTTCACATGTCAGCATCGAAGGTGGATCGGCGACGGATTTGCCGCCCGTGATGCCGGTCAAAGGGCAGATGGGCATGATCCGCGTGGCCGCGTTGCCGATGCGCGAACTTGTCTGGCTGGGTCACACCTATCTGATCCCGCGCCGTGCCGGGCAACTGGTGCTGGGGGCGACGAGTGAGGACGCCGGTTTTGATCCGTGCATCAGTGAAGGCGCAGTCGAGAAACTGGCTGACGACGCGCGATGGCTTGTGCCGTCACTTGCAGGCTTGCCGGTTGTTGAGCGCTGGTGCGGGTTCAGGCCTGCAACGCCCGATGGCCTGCCGGTGCTGGGGCAAACGCGCGTGGACGGGCTTTATGTTGCATCGGGCCAGTATCGCAACGGCATACTCTTCGGCCCGCTGGTGGCGCGCACGATGGCTGCGTGCATCAGCGGCAAGGCGAGCGCCATCGACATTTCCGCCTTTGACCCCAAACGCTTCGGGCCGCGCCATGAACATTGAACTGACGGCGGATCAAAAAGCTCTGCGCGATGCGGTGGCGAAGATCTGCGCAAAGTTTCCCGATGCGTACTGGCTGGCGTGTGATCGCGACCATCGCTTCCCGGAAGAATTCGTCGCAGCGATTGCAGCTGGCGGCTGGCTGGGCATCGCCATGCCGCGCGAGCATGGTGGTGCAGGGCTTGGTGTCACCGAAGCCGCGATCATGATGCATACGATTGCGCGCTCAGGCGCGGGGATGGCGGGCGCCTCGTCGGTGCACATCAACCTCTTCGGCCCGATGCCGCTGGTGATCGCGGGCAATGCAGCGCAGCAGGCGGCATTTCTGCCACCGCTCATCAGCGGCAAGGATCGCGTCTGCTTTGGCGTCACCGAACCTGATGCGGGGCTTGATACGACGCGCATCACCACGCGCGCGGTGAAGCAGGGCGGGCATTATGTAGTGACGGGCCGCAAGATCTGGACATCCACGGCCCAGAGCGCCACGCATATCCTGCTGCTTGCGCGCACGACGCCAATTGAAGAGTGTGCGCGGCCTGCCGACGGACTTTCGCTTTTCTATGCCGATCTCGACCGCAGCAAAGTCGAGGTGCGCGAAATCGCCAAGATGGGGCGGCATGCGGTTGACTCGAACATGCTCTTCATCGACGGGCTGATCGTGAGTGCGGATCGGCTGATCGGTCGCGAGGGCGACGGTTTTGCCATGCTGCTGCACGGATTGAACCCGGAGCGCATACTTGTCGCCGCAGAGGCCATCGGCATCGGCGAGGATGCGCTTTCGCGCGCCGCCCTCTATGCGCGTGAGCGGAAAGTGTTTGGGCGGCCCATCGGGCAAAATCAGGCAATCCAGCATCCGCTGGCGCGGTGCCATGCAGAACTGGAAGCAGCAAAGCTGATGATGTTCCGGGGGGCTGCCCTGTTTGATGCCGGCCAGCCCTGCGGCGTTGAAGCCAATATGGCCAAATATCTGGCGGCCGAAGCTGGCTATCATGCTTGCGAAACGGCGGTGATGACCCATGGCGGCATGGGCTATGCCCAGGAATTCCATGTCGAGCGACTGCTGCGCGAAGTCCTGATTACGCGCATCGCACCGGTAAGCCGCGAAATGATCCTTTCCCACATCGCCGAGAAGGCGTTGGGCCTGCCGAAGTCCTATTAGGGCGTCACCGGCTTCGTCAGATCAAACTCCACGCGGAACAGGCGTCCGGACCGCGACAGCTCATAAGCAAAAGTCTTGCCAGGGTCGACTTCCATAGCCCAGACATTTTCAACCGCTTGCGGAATTTCTTCGCGCACGAACAGCTCGCGCGAAAACGCGTCGGCGGGGAACTCCTGACGGATGGCCGTGCCGGGGCTGCGAGCATCGCCGCCGTAGTTTGAACGCACGTCCTCGGTACCGTCCTCGTGGCGGTGGACGTGCTTGAGGCGCAGACCCTCCGGGTTGCGTGTAATCACCCAGGTGCGCGAGCGGTCGTCGCCGACGGCAAAGGGAATGCGGATTTCGTACTCCGAGCAGTCGCGCACGTGCATGACGAGGCGGCTCTTGGCAAAGCTGTCATCAGACGGATTGCCTTCGACAAGTCTGCCTTCAAACGCCTGCCCGCAAAGTGCTGTCAGGTTTGCAAAGAAGGCATCTGCAGCTGAAGGGGCGTCAGGTGCATTGCTGCACGCGGCAAGGAACAGCAGGGGCAGGGCAGCAAGCGTGCGGAACATGGCGGGAACCCATTGGGGTGAACTCGATCCACCTGACTATGGCACAGGGAAGGGCCGGAAACTCAAGCGCTGAACGCCGACCAGCGTGCGCATCATGAAGCCGGGGAAAAACGGCAGATTGCGCGCGAGCGGAAAAGCCACGTTACGGAAAGCGCTGGCGAGTCTGCTGTTGCTCTGGAAGAACGGCGTCAGCCAGCGTGAGGCATAGAGATAGTAGTTCACGTGCGCGCGGCGACGCCGCTCGAAGGCGTAGAGCGCATGCTCCACGCTCTCGCGGGCACGGTCGGCGCGCTTCAGCGTATCTGCCAGCAACACCGCGTCGATGAGCGCAAGGTTGGCGCCCTGGCCCAGTTGCGGGCTCATGCCGTGGGCGGCGTCACCCAGAAAGAGCAGACGGCCGTTGCGCCATGTCTTCATGCGCACATCGCTGTAGGTGGCCGCCGAAATCTCGTCGTGCGCGCTGACAGGGGCAAGCAGTGACTCAGCTTCCGGCCACACGCGTGCGACATCTTTCTTCCATTCGCTGATCGGTGTACGCCGCCACGCGTCGAAGTCCTTGCGCATGATGCTCCAGAAGAACGAAACCGCGGGCATCATTTCGGCGCTTGCCGGGTCGCGGCCAATGGGCAGCACACCGATCATCATCTGCGTGCCGCGATAGATCTGGCGCAGCGTGTCGGGGAACTCGCCGTTTCTATCCGGCAGGATGGTCCAAAGTGCCCCCCACGGATAGATCGGCGCGCGGGCCTGCGGCATCAACGTGCTCCGCAGTGCCGAGTGTGCGCCGTCAGCGATGATGACAAGATCATATGGGCCAAAGCGGGCGCCGCTGGCGCTCATCAATGTCGGCCACCAGGGTGCGGCGATATTGGTGATCTCTTCGTTCAGCGCTACCGGGATTTCTTCGGCGCGGATGGCGTCATGAAGAACCGAAAAAAGGCTCGCGCGGTGAATGCCCAGACCAAACGCACCTGTTCGCCAGCGCTCATAGTCGAGGTCAAGCAGAAGACGGCCAGCGGGCGTGCGGCCGTCGAGACGTTTGACGCGCGCCCCCGCATTGATTGCCGTCTCGGCAAGGCCAAGCTCCCGCAACGCCCACAGGCCGGTTGGCTGAAGAAGCAAGCCCGCGCCCAGCGGGCGAGCAGCCTCGAACTTTTCAAAGATAGTGACATCGCTGCCAGCACGCTTCAGTGCAAGCGCGGCGGCCATTCCCCCGATGCCGCAGCCAATGACGGCAATCCGCACGTTTCCGGTCTCCACGCGTTCGGCTAGAGTTTGCACCCGCGCCGCGCTCCTCCGGAGCGCAGTTCTACACCAGCACTATGCGAAAGTCCCATGACAGAGGTCTTTGATCTTGATCCGCGCCTTTCGGCGGAAACAGTTTTGATCACACGCTGGCAGGTTTCCCGCGTGCTGCTGCAAGATGACGCACGTTTCCCGTGGCTCATTCTGGTGCCGCAGCGCGCGGGAATGTCAGAGCTGTTCGATCTTGAACCTGGCGACCGGCTTCAGCTTGCGCGTGAGATTGATGCGGCGGCTCAAGCGCTCAAGGCGGAAACGGGCGCGCTCAAAATCAATGTCGGCGCGCTGGGAAATATCGTTCGGCAATTGCATGTGCATATTGTGGCGCGGCGCGAGGGTGATGCGGCATGGCCGGGGCCGGTGTGGGGCAAGGGCACACGTGAGCCGATGACGCTTGAGGCGCGGGCTGCTCTCGTCACCCGGTTGCAGCAGCGGTTTGGCGGCGCCTTTTCCTAACAATCCGTTGCGTTGAGGATTTGTTTACGCCTGAAGCTGGCATGCCGCTTGCGATCTTCTGACCGCAAGGAGAAGCCCATGCTGACGTCTGTTGATCGCACATCCCAGGTGGACGTGCTCACCCATATCAGGAATGCCAGTGCCGAAACCGGCACGGATTTCGACTATCTGGTGCGCACGGCGATGCGCGAAAGCTCCCTTAATCCAGAGGCTTCGGCCTCGACATCGAGCGCGCGCGGCCTCTTCCAGTTCATCGAGCAGACCTGGCTTGCCATGGTCAAGAACCATGGGGCAGAGCACGGTCTTTCCGATTACGCGGATGCGATTACAAAGAAGGCCAATGGCCGGTACGTTGTTGCCGACCCGGCGGTCAGGGAGGAAATTCTTGCCCTGCGCACGGATCCGGCCATCGCATCTGTCATGGCGGCGGAACTGACCGCCGAAAGCCGCAACTTTCTTGAGGGCCGCCTGAACCGCGAGGTGACGGGGGCTGAGCTCTATATCGCCCACTTCCTGGGGCCGCAGGGCGCCGCCAATCTGATTGAAGCCGCCGCCAAGGGTGAGCCCGACGCCTCGAAGCTCTTCCCGGCAGCTGCTGACGCCAACCGCTCCATCTTCTTCAATCGGGATGGTTCGGCCCGCAGTGCTGCTGATGTCTATGCCAATCTGGTCGCCAAGCATGACGCAACAGCGCCGGTTGATCTGCCGCCCGCGCTTGCTTCCCGCTTTGCTGCGCTGAGCGGCGAGGGCGCACCGCAACCCATTCTGGACAAGGCGCTGCAGGTCATGCAGATGCGTCCGCTCGACGGTCTGCAGGTTACCGATCCGGCGGATGGCAAAGTGGGCCGCGCCTATCAACCCGCCTACTCAGACTGGGCGGCCAGTGATCGGGTGTTTCAGGCGCCAGCCGATCAGCCGATGCTGATCACGCCTTTCGTGGCGCATCTTCTGGCGACGCTTGACCCTCTGGGTGAGCTTGATCCTGATCTTGCCTCTGCGCGCAGTGAGCGCCAGCAGGAGCGGCGCCGGAACGAAGCCGCCGTTTGACATTGCCTGACAGAGCAAGCTTGAGTGCGTGCTGAATCGGGCGCGCAGGAGCACTGACATGAGCAATATCATCAAGGTCTGGATGGCGCTGTTTCTGGCCATCCTGCTCATGCAGCTGGCGAACGGGCAGCAGTCAACCGTGGTTGGCATCCTCACGAACGTTGCAGGTTTTGGCACGTTCGCAGGCGGGTTTGTGATGTCAGCCTTCTATGCGGGTTATGCTGCCGGATCAATTGCGGCGCCGGGGATTGTCGAGCGGATCGGCCATGTGCGGTCCTTTGGCATTCTCGTCGCCGTCGGTGTTGCGGCCATGGGTTTCTATCAGGTGTCGATTGATCCGGTGACATGGGGCCTTGTGCGCGCGGTGATCGGCTTCTCGCTCTCCGGCATTTTTGTGGTCGCGGAAAGCTGGCTCAATGACCAGACGGCGAACGAGACGCGCGGGCGCGTATTCTCGCTCTATATTCTGGTGCAGCTGGGCGGATTGATGGGCGGTCAGTTGCTGGCGTCGGCCAGCGGGGCCGCGGGCGGACTGCCCTTTGCGATGTTCACGGCGCTGATGGCGCTCTGCATTGTGCCGGTGCTGGCGGGCAATACGCCGGAAGCCAATCGCCATGTGCCGCATCCAGTGGGCATCCCGATCCTCTATCGCATCTCACCGCTTGCGTTTGTCGGCGTGGTGATTTCGGGTTTCATCTGGGCGGCCCTGATGGGCGGAATACCTTTCTATGGCGAGGCCATCGGACTTGGCAGTGCGGCTACCCCCATTCTGGTGGCGATGCCCATTCTGGGCGGCCTGATCTGCCTCTTTCCGATGGGATGGCTTTCCGATCACATGGACCGGCGCGCGGTTCTGATTGGCACGGCGTCGCTCGCCTCGCTGACCGCGGTCATCGGCCTCTTCCTCGGGGCTGACAGTCTTACGACGCTTTACGTTGTTATGGCGATCTATGGTGCGCTCACTTTCCCGTTCTATTCATTGGCGGTGGCGCACATGAATGACCGCCTCGTGCCAGAGCAGCGCGTACCGGCAAGTGCCGGGCTTGTCCTGCTTTTTGGTCTTGGATCGATTTTGGGACCGATGTTCGTTTACTGGAGCATCGGCATTTTCGGGCCGTGGGGTTTCTTCGTCGTACTGTTTCTCTCAACGATTGCGGTGGCCATGTTCGCGCTGATCCGCATGCTGGCGCGGCCGGGTGCACAACGCGGCGGTGCCATGACACCAGAGCCGCATGTGCACAGTGACGAGTTGCCTCCGCATCCCACGCCGTGATGCACGTCAATCGGAATTCCAGCCATCGCCCCATGCAGCCTTGCGCGCAGTGCGCCATGCGCCGTCACGGCGTGTTGCCGTATGACGTGAAATCGCGCCATCCGCGCAAAGATCAAGATGCACGTGGCCGCTGCGCGCGACGGGGTGGCGGATGATACGGGCGTGCGGGCGCTTGATCGATGCCGCCAGTGCCGGCTTTGCTGCGATCAGATAGCTGAACTTTTCATCCTCATAGGCAAGTTGGGCGCTTTTGATCTGCCGGTGCAGGCGGGAGCGCGGCACGCGCACTGAGAAATGGCACCAATCATCACTGGCGATCGGACAGGCGAGCGCATGCGTGCATGGCGCGACCAGCGCCGCACCATCAGCCACAAGCGCCGCGCGAGCTGCTCTCAGGCGCTCGAAACCTGCACGTGAACCGGGCTCCACCAGCACCAGGACCTGCGCGGCGGCAAAGAGATGGCGGACGGTTTCTGTCGCTGCTCCAATCTCCAGCTCGTTCATCAGATAGGCAGCCAGCCCCAAATCTGACTGCGGAATGGCCGCATTGCGCAAATCGGCAAGTGACCAGGTCGCATTCGCCAGTGCGGGCGGCGCGCCGGACGCCAGCGCCATTCCTGCGGCGCGCATGGGGGGCGAAGCCTCGATCAATGTCGCCTGCGTGATGCCGGGATAGGCTGCAAACGCTGCCCAGCTTGCCGTGCCGGGCCCTGCTCCTGCATCAAGCAGCGAGCGCGGTGCAAAATCCGGCGCCGCATCAACCAGCGCCGATAGTGCCGACATGATTGCGGCATAGGTTGCTGGTGCGCGCGTGGCGACATAGGCCCAAGGATCAACCGCGCCGGGTTCGACGCGGCCTTTTGCGCGATAGGAGGCGCTCAGGGCCGCCGCACTCTGGCGCAATACCTTGCCGTCATGTGTTGCTGCATTGCGCGCAATCGCATCCGCAACCCAGTCGGGCAGAGCAACGTCAAGGCGGCGAGGCACGCAGGCGCTCCTTCAAAGCGCCAACGCGGGATCAAACGGGCGGCGCGTCCGAGGCTCCCAGCCTATCAGCTTTTGTCTCGTCTGCCGCCACCTGCATGGCAATGGGCCGATCGATGCCGCGCAACTTACGCTGAACAAGGTCGGCAGCGGGCCCACGGCCGGGCCGGTCGATCATTGACGCTGTCAGGGGCGGCGCTGAGTCCGTCGCACCCTCGCCATCGTCTTCTTCGGCTGCAAGATCGGCGCGCGGATCAACAAAGCTGTCAGTATTGCCGGTGCGAGCAGCATGAGGAGCAGGTTCGAAGTCATCGTCGTCATCCCATCCATCATGGTCGCTGGGCGGTGGTGCCGCCGAAATTTTTTCAATCAGGCGGCCATGCGTCGTCTGGGCTGGCGCCGTCTGGGCAGGCGCCACCTGGGAAGGCACAGGTTCGGCCACCGTGACGCGGTGCGGTTCCGGCGGGCTTGTTGCGGGCTTTGCCTGTGCCAGCGCCATAGGCGGCGGGCTGGAAGGTGCCGAATAGGGCGCATGCATCGTCTCACGGCGCCAATTGCCATCCCAGTGATCGAGATCGGCGGCGGCGACCGGCCGCTGCACATAGGCGCCCTGTACGGCGCTGAAGCCGATCTTCTTGAGCGCCTCAAGGGTGACCTCGTCCTCGACGCCCACAGCGATGGCGGCAAGGCCATTGCGGCGTGCAAAGGCGAGCCGGCGTGAAATGCGGCCCACACTGGCGCGCTGCACATGGCGGGCAAAGCGGATGATCGCCGAGCCACCGATCTTGATTTCCGTGAAGGGGCAGGGGCTCAATTCGGCTGCATCCAGCGGCAGGGCGCCGCCACTATCGAGCGCCACACCACAGCCAATGGCGCGCAGGCGCTGCAGATTGGCGGCCAGACGCGGATCGCCTGAACCCAGCGGTGCTTCAGGAGCTTCGATCACCAGCCGGTCAGCAGGCAGGTCGACATCGGCAAGGCTGGCCGCAACGAATTCGGGAAAGTCAGGCGCACCAATATCAGCACCTGAAACGTTGACACTGACCCGCCAGGTTCGGCCCATCAGTTGCCAGGCTTTGGCCGTTGTCAGCGCTTCGCCCAATACATAGGCGGTCAGTTCGTTCTGGCGGCCCTCCGCCTCAACAAAGTCGAGGAACAGTCCGGGCGCCATCAGCCCGAATGTGGGATGATTCCAGCGGACAAAGGCTTCCGCAGCGACAACTTCGCCTGTCACCAGCGAAACCTGCGGCTGATAAAGAATGACGAACCGGCGCTCTGCAAAGGCCCGGTCGAGGTCGGCTCCGCTCAGGCGGAAAGTCCTTTGATGCATCTTCGATCCTCACGCGGCATTCTGCTTCCTGCCGAGGATCGCTGTCAGGTATTAAGAAACCTCCCTGAAGAATTGCTTAATGCGCATGAACCATAAATTTCCGCCGGACACGCCATGACAGAAAAGAATGCAGAGCCGCCCGTTCCCGTGCCATCCGCCACGATCATGCTGTTGCGTGACGGGGATACGGGGCTGGAAGTCTTCATGGTCAAGCGCCATCACCAGATCGATTTTGCATCAGGCGCGCTCGTTTTTCCCGGTGGCAAGCTGGCGGCGGGTGATCGNNTTTGAGGAAAGCGGCATTCTGCTGGCGCGCTCAGCTGCTACGGGTGCCTTTGTGCAGGGGGCTGCGCTTGAGGCGCTACAGGAATTCCGTCCAAAGCTCGACAAGGGCGAGTTGGGGCTTGTGCCGTTCCTGAAGCAGCATGACCTGCGGCTTGCGGTTGACGGGCTTTCGCGCTTTGCCCATTGGGTGACACCGACCTTCATGCCCAAGCGCTTTGACACGCATTTCTATGTGGCACAGGCACCCGCCGGACAATTGGGGGCGCATGACGGCCGGGAGTCGGTTGATTCCACCTGGATCACGCCCGCTGATGCCATTGCCGATCCCAAGCGCTGGACCGTTATCTTCCCGACGCGCATGAACCTGCAAAAGCTGGGAGAAGCGGCCAATACCGATGACGCGATCGCGCGGGCGCGACGGGACAGGATTGTCACCGTGTTGCCTTGGGTCGATGGCAGCGGCGAGAAGCCGGTGTTGCGGATCCAGAAGGAGGCCGGTTACGGGGATGTGGCCGAGCCGCTCGACAGTCTGCGCTAGGCAGCGTCTTCAGTCGGCTGTCCAGGCGGCGACCTTGTCTTCCAGCTCCAGCGCAAGCGCCTTTGAGACGGGGTTCGCGCCATCCTTGATGCCGTCGCGGATCATCAGGCGGATCGCATCGACATGGGCGTTGAGCAGCTTGGCGGTAATTGCCTTTGCCGTGCGGCCCTTGTCGAGGAGGACGATCAGCGATTGGGCGACACGCGCGACAATCGGGAAATCACAATTGAGTGCCTGCGCTTTGAGCGCCTGAGCGCAGCGGGCCAGTTTCAGGCGGGCATCAGCCGAAGCGGGCTGGGCATTCACATCCTCGCGCGCTGAGGCCAGACGTTCGGCATCCTCATCCAGCCATTTGGCAAAGTCCTGCTTTGCTTCGGCGAGGGCCTTGTCGGCAGCGCGAAATGTGCCTTCATCCGGTGGCGCCATGGTGCCAACTTTGGTCTTCAGCACATTTGGCGGCATGAAGATCTCAATGGGTTTCTGGCGTGCCATGGGTCAACCTTGTTCCTGTCAGGCTGCGCTGCGCGGCGCGCCCTTGGCGCCGGCGTCGCGGCGTTCTGGCCCCGTGTATTCGGTCTTGCGGCTGCGGCGGCGGTCAGGCCCGAAGTAAGACTGGGTGCGCACGAAGGGGCGCGGCGTCTCAATGACCGAATAGATGCGGCTGTAGAGTGCGCCGGCTGAAATCGGTTTGGTCAGAAACTCGTTGATGCCCGCATCGCGCGCCGCGCGCACAAATTCCAGGCCCGGATGGGCGGTCAACATGATGATGGGCACGAACGGGCAGGGGCTGTCCGGGTCATTGCGAAGATCGCGCGCAAACGAGATGCCATCGTTGCCGCCGGGAAACTTGAGATCGAGGATGATGAGGTCGGGCTTGGCCGAATGGCAAAGCTCAAGCGCCTGCTCGGTACTCTCAGCGTGGAGGATTTCCTTCTCGCCATAGGATTCAAGCACGGTGGCGACAAGTTTGCGCATGTGCGGGTTGTCATCGACAACCAGCGACTTGACGCGCTCAAGCTGTTTTGAGACCGGGAAGAGACGCACGCCAGCACCAGCCACATGAATAGGGACAAGCAGCGGTCGGGGGCCGCTGCTCTTACCGCCTTAAGCATGCGCAGAAATGGCTAATATATTGTTGATGTCGGGCGTGGCCCCCCGGCGGGCAGAATTGCGCTAATCCACGAATTGCTCAGACAAAATGCGCTCATGCAGGCTGTGTTCGGCGTCAAAAAGCATGGTAAGGGTCAACGTGCGGTCTTCAGCAATATCCACCTGGGCGACATCACGGACTTCGGTGTGATCGGCGACTGCACTGACAGGCCGCTTGGCCGCCTCCAGCACATCAAAGCGCACCTGCGAGCGGTGAGGCAGCAGCGCGCCCGTCCATCTGCGGGGGCGGAAGGCGCTGATGGGCGTCAGCGCCAAGAGGGCTGAATCAATCGGCAGGATCGGACCGTGCGCCGACAGATTATAGGCGGTCGAACCCGCCGGGGTTGAGAGGAGAACGCCGTCGCAGACCAGTTCCTCCATGCGCACGCGGCCATCAACCGAGATGCGGATTTTCGCTGCCTGACGGGTTTCGCGCAGAAGTGACACTTCATTGATGGCAAGCGCCTCGGCGATACGGCCATCAGCCGTCACGGCCTTCATGCGCAGGGGATGGATGCGGGCAGCCTCGGCGGCCGCAAGGCGCTCCACCAGACCGTCGGTTTCATAGGAGTTCATGAGAAAGCCGACGCTGCCAAGGTTCATGCCATAGATCGGTACGCCCTTGCCCATGTTCTCGTGTAACACCTGCAGCATGAAGCCGTCGCCGCCCAGCGCGACGATCACGTCTGCGGTGTCGGCAGGCGCGTTGCCGTATCTGTGCGCAAGCTCGATGCACGCGGCGCGGGCTTCTTGTGTTGCAGCGGCAGCAAAGGCGATGTTGCGGAGCGTCATCAGATCGTCTCATCCACCCGTTTCAGACATGTGACGCCTGACCGCGGGGGCAATACGGCCACGTTCAATGACAAAGTCATGGCCCTTGGGTTTGCGGTTGATGGCCTCATCAATGGCCGCGGAAAGAAGAGCGCCTGACGCGTCAGCGCGCAAGGGCGCGCGCAAGTCCGCCTGATCGTTCTGGCCCAGACACATAAAGAGGCGGCCCGTGCAAGTCACGCGCACCCGGTTGCAGCTCTCACAGAAATTGTGGGTCATCGGGGTAATGAACCCGATCCTGCCGCCTGTTTCCGCAACCCGCACGTAGCGCGCGGGCCCGCCGGTGCGCAGTGGAATGTCTTCAAGCGTCAGATGCTGTTCCAGCCGGGCACGGACAATCGTAAGCGGAAGATAGTCAAGCGCTCGGTCGCTGCCGGTTTCGCCAAGCGGCATGGTTTCGATCAAGGTGATGTCCATGCCAAGGCTGTGGACCCAGCGGATCAGGTCTTCGATTTCATCCTCGTTTCCGGCGGGGCCCTTCAGCGCCACGGCGTTGATCTTGACGGAAAGGCCCGCTTCGCGCGCCGCCTTGATGCCGTCGAGCACCTGGACGAGCCGGCCCCAGCGCGTGAGGGCCGTAAATTTCTGCGGATCGCGCGTGTCGAGCGATACGTTGATGCGGCGGATGCCCGCGCGGGCCAGATGGTCTGCGTGGCGTTGCAGCTGGCTGCCGTTGGTGGTCAGCGTCAATTCGTCAAGTGCCCCGCTGGCCAGATGGCGCGACAGGCTGTCAATGAGCGACAGGATGTTCCGGCGGACCAGGGGCTCGCCGCCGGTCAGGCGCAGCTTGCGCACACCTTTCGCAATGAAGGCAGACGCCAGGCGGTCGAGTTCCTCAAGCGACAGGACTTCAGCCTTAGGCAGAAAGGTCATGTCTTCCGCCATGCAATAGGTGCAGCGGAAGTCGCAGCGGTCTGTGACCGACAGGCGAAGATAGGTGATGGTCCGGCCGAAGGGGTCGCGCATGGGACAAACCTAGCGCGGGTGCGGATGCTTTCAAACCCTTGGATGACGTCAGGCCGACAGCCGCGTGACCAGCATTTTGCGGGCGTCGTCGCGCTTGGGCACGGCAAAGGCGGCATCAACGGCAGGCTTGGAACCGAGCGGCACGGAGCGCGGACCGCCTTTGGCGCTGCGCGTGAGATTGAAAATTGTGCCAAACACGGCCTTGTCGAGGCCGACGGCATGGCAGGCAAGCGCAAGCACCTGCGGGTCGTCGTGATAGGTGATCAGGCGCGTTGTTTCGGGCGGAAGCCCAAGCAGGCGCGAGAAGCCTGCCTCAAACATGTCCATCTGGCCCTGATGCAGGCACTTCATCAGAAAGGCGGGCCTCAACTGGCCGGCAGCATGAAGTTTTTCAACCACGCGGGCTGGACCTGACGCCTCAGCGAGGCGGCCAGCCGCTTCGCTGGCCGCGGCCGCAGTCGAGGCCTTGATGCGCTCCGGGTCCACCTTGAAGTGGCGGAGAATATATTCCTGCAGCGTTTGCGAGACGAAAGCGCACATCCGCTCGGCATGCTGCGGGCTCATGTCGGGACGCGCGAGCAGTGGCGCCTGAAATCCTTCGGTGGCGCGTGAGCGCTCCACCAGGCCATCCATCGTCTCGCCGGAAATGCGGGCGCGGTGATTGCGCAGCAGCGCCACGACGACTTCAGCAAAGGCACTGCGGGCCAACTCGGCCGACAGGCGCTCTGTCACGTCAGGGCGGCCGGCAATAGAAACGTGATGCTGGGCGGTCGTTTTTCGCACGAGGCCGAGGAGGTCATCTTCGGTGATGCGCTGGGTGCGCTCCAGAATGGGCCGGGCAACTTCGATGCGGTCATTGGCGAGCAGCAGGATCAACTCTGGCGGCGCAGAAGGATCATCGGCCAGCTTTTCTGCCAGCGCATTGCGCACCGACATTTCAACCTGCTGGGCCAGCTGCGCCATAATGGCAGCCATCATCTCGCGTTCGTGCGGTGACAGCGTTGCGCCCGCGCTCTCAAAGAGACCAGCGAGCGAGCCATACAGGCGCGCGCGCGCCTGCGGATCCTCGTCACGCGCCAGCATCAGCAATCGGCCAAGCTCGGGTTGCATCTCTCGCCACTCAAACAGCGGGGTAATGCGTGGCCGTCCACGCGTCTTGCCCCCGGGAGCCGCCACACTAGGCAAGAGCACTTAAAGCCGTGTTAAGGTTGCGCGATCTTCACCATCTGGAAACGGATGTTAACAGCGGCGGAGCAGCGAATCGACGTGAGCCAGTTCATTCTCGCCATTGATCAGGGAACAACCTCGACCCGCGCCATTCTCTTCCGCCCCGACGGCAGCATTGTGCGGAGCGCAGCGTTGCCGCTTGCCCAGCATTATCCGGCGGATGGCTGGGTCGAACACGATGCGGAGGAGATCTGGCAGGCAACGCTTGGCGTCGTGCGCGAAGTGCTCGCGGGAACGGCGCTCGGCGATGTGGCCGCCATCGGCATTACCAATCAGCGCGAAACAAGTGTGTTGTGGGACCGCAAGACGGGCGCGCCGCTGCATCGCGCGATCGTCTGGCAGGACCGGCGCACAGCGGACCTATGCGCAAAACTTGCGGCCGCAGGTCTTGGGCCGATGGTGCAGTCACGCACGGGCCTTCTGCTTGATCCCTATTTCTCGGGGACGAAGCTTGCCTGGCTGCTGGACCATGTGCCGGGTGCGCGGGCGCGCGCGGAAAAGGGCGAGCTTGCGTTTGGCACGATTGACAGCTGGCTGATCTTCAAGCTCACCGGTGGCAAAGTGCATGCGACCGACGCCACGAATGCCTCGCGCACGATGCTCTACAACATCGTCACGGGCGCGTGGGATGGCGAGCTGCTCAAAGCACTCAATGTTCCTGCCAGTGTCCTGCCCGAGGTGCGCGACAGCGCCGCTGATTTCGGGATGACGGAGGCGAAGCATTTTGGCGCGCCTCTGCGCATTGGCGGGGTTGCAGGCGATCAGCAGGCCGCGGCGCTGGGGCAAGCGTGCCTCGCGCCCGGCCTGATGAAGGCGACCTATGGCACCGGCTGCTTTGCGCTGACGAATGTGGGGCGCAAAGCCGTTCAATCGCAGAACAGGCTTTTGGGCACGGTCGCCTATCGTCTTGGCGGCGAATCCACCTATGCGCTTGAGGGTTCCATCTTTATGGCGGGCGCGACCATCCAGTGGCTGCGCGATGGCCTCAAGCTCTTTGCCAATGCGTCCGAAAGCGAGGCGATGGCAAAGAAGGCCGATCCGCGTTCCGGCGTGATCCTGGTTCCGGCCTTTGTCGGCCTGGGCGCGCCCTATTGGGATCCGCATGCGCGCGGTGCAATCATGGGGCTGACACGCGATTCAGGGCCAAACGAAATTGTGCGTGCAGGGCTTGAGTCCGTTGCGTTCCAGACGCGCGACCTTATCGAAGCGATGGCGGCTGACATGAAGGCGGCGGGGCTTTCGGCGCCAGCAGCACTGCGCATTGATGGCGGCATGGTGGCCAATGCGTGGTTCTGCCAGACGCTTGCCGACCTCATCGGACTGGCTGTCGAGCGGCCTTTCGTGACCGAGACAACATCTTTTGGCGCGGCGGCATTGGCCGGACTTTCGTCGGGCGTCTTTGCCTCGCCCGATGCTTTTGCCAAGAGCTGGCGGCTCGAGCGGCGCTTTGAGCCGACCATTAATGCGTCCCAGCGCGACGAGCGTTATGCGCGGTGGAAGGACGCCGTGCGGCGGGTGATGTCGGCCAGCTAGATCAGCGCGACGGTGCGGGCATCACCTGAACCGATTCGAGATAGGCCAGAATGTCGTCGATCTCGGACGGCTCGAACACGAATTCGGGCATGTCGCGGTGGCCGACGCCAATACCCTCGGCCAGCGCTTCAGCAAGGTTTTCAATCACCACACGCTGATTGAGTAGCGGGAAGGGCGGGGCATCCGCATGCGGGCTTGCGACGTCTGCGTCGAGGGCGTGGCAGGTGCTGCACCGCGCCTCTGCCAGTGCTTTGCCGTTCGCCGCGTTGCCGACGGGCAACGGCGCCTCATCGGCTGCGCACCCCGAAACGAGTGCGCTGCACAATAAGATCACTGCCGACATTGCACGGTGAAGTTGCCGCTTCGTCATAGCCTTAGTTTCACCCATCGCTGCGGCCTTTCCTTGACACATGTCACCACCTGACAAAATATCAGACGCAGATTGCGGGCGGTGAACCAGAAGAGGCCGTTGAATCATGGCTGCCGGAGTTTCAGTCAATACCAGTGATGCAGGCAAGGGCCGCCGCCCGTCTGACAGCCGCGCACGCTTGCTGGCGGCAGCGCGCAAGCTTTTTGTTGAACGCGGCTATCATGACACGCGGCCGCAAGACATTTCGCGCGAAGCCGGTCTGGGGCACGGCACTTTCTATCTGCACTTTGCTGACAAGCGCGCCTGCTTTCTCGCCTTCCAGGAAGAGGCGCGGAACGAGCTGGATGCGGCAGTGCGCGCCGAGACGGGCAATGAGCGCAGTCTTTCCGGCATCATCCACGCGACGCTGCGCGCGATTTTCACCTATGCGGAGACGCATCCGCACGTGCTGCTGACCGCCATGGCAGATGAGGCGATCATTTCAGCAGCGGGTGGCGCAGGCCGCACTCTGGTTGATCGCTGGTCGGACGACTGGGCGCAAACGCTTTCGGAGCTTTCGGCGCACGGGCTGATTGACCGCGGTATTGATGTCAGCGTGGTCAGCCCCGCCGTGATCGGTGCGATCCATCAGGCTGCATCGTCCGGTTATCGCGCGGGCAAATCGCGCGACGCCCTGCTGGAGGGGCTGACGACCTTCCTGACCAAAGCCCTCAAACCGCAAGCAGGCGTGCCATGACGGCGCTCAAGACTGTCTTCGCGCGCGAAGAACTGCTGGCTGACGATGACTTCGCACGGCCCCAGATCGAAGCGGGCTATCGTCTGCATGGCGGATTTGACGCGGCCGGAAAATATGTGAGCCCGCGGGTGAAGCATCGCTGGCCTGCAATCAGAAATTGGGCGCAGCAACTTGAAACGCGCGGCTTTCCCCTGATTGATGCAACTACCGGCCTGCTCAAGCGCGGCAATTATCCGACGGCAGAGCAGCAACGCTTTCTTCTGACGCAGGGATTCGGGCAGTCGCTGTGGAACGGGCTGACTGTAACGGGCGTGATCGAAGCGCGCGGGCGTGTTTTGTGCGATGTGACTGCACCCGACTTCCAAGCCGCCATTCTTGATGATCTTTCCGGCACGTGTACGGGGCATCTGAACAAGGGGCTGCTTTACGCTCATGGCCTTGACGAGGGTGGCGACAAGCCCAACGGCGTGGGCGGCCATGACGACATGTGGTTTGCCGTGCGCGATGCGCTGTTTGGCAAGAATGCGTATCCCGATCCGGTCATTCCCGAGAGCCTTGCGCGCCCCGAGGCGGGCCGCCGCATGCCGCAGATCGCCAAGGAGATCGAGGACTGGATCCTGCTTCTGATGAATGTGCTGATGATCGAGGTCAGGGCTGAATCCTTCTTCAGCTTCTGCATCGCGGTGATGACGGCGCCTGACACATTCCTCGACCGGAAAGAGGCTGCGCTTCATGCCGCCGAAATCGTGGCCCGCATCCGCACGGATGAGGCCGTCCATGTTGGCTATCTCCAGTGCTTCGTCTCCGAACTGCGGTCTTTCCGCTTCCGCACGGCAGACGGCAGCGTCGATGGCGCGAGCCTGATTGATCCGGCGTGGCGCGACATGATCGCCTGGCACGCCGAAACGAATGCGGATTTTGGGCGTGAGCAGGCGCGCAAGACGATCCGCGACAATCTCATTGCATGGCGGCCGGACGGGCAGGCCATTTTTGACCGGTTTGAAACTCTCGCATCAGCAAAGGTTGCTGCCGAATGATCGATCTCAAAGGCAAAACGGCGTTCATCACCGGGGGCGCGTCGGGGCTGGGCCTTGCCATGGCGCGCGCGCTTGGCCATGAGGGCATGAAGATCATGCTCGCCGATCTTGACGCCGAGGGCCTGAAGGTTGCCGAAGCGGAGTTGCAGGGCCGCCAGATTGAAGCTGCGTCGGTCATCGTTGACGTGACGGATCGCAGCGCAGTGCGCAATGGCGCGCTGAAAACGGTGGAGCGTTTCGGCAAGGTTCATGTCGTCTGCAACAATGCGGGCGTTGCGGTGGGCGGTCCCATCGGCACGGTGCGCGAGCGCGACTGGGACTGGATCATCGACGTGAACATCAAGGGCGTCGTCTATGGCGTCGAAACCTTTACGCCGCTGATCAAGGCGCATGGCGAGGGCGGGCATTTCGTCAACACCGCCTCGATGGCGGGCATGATTTCGCCGCCGGGCATGGAGCCCTATTGCGCCAGCAAGTTTGCAGTCGTTGCCATGAGCGAGGGCTGGGCGGGACAGCTTGCTCCCTTCAACATCGGGGTCTCGGCGCTGTGCCCCGGCTATGCCAAGTCGCGCATCTTTGAAAGCGGCCGCGCGCGGCCAGTCTCCTATGGCGGACCCGGCGACATTGATCCGGGAATTTCCGTCAATCGCGAGGAAGCGGTTGCGCGTGTGCTTAACGGCATGGATGCCGACGTCGTTGGCCGCCGTGTGGTGGAAGGGATCAAGGCGAACGAGCTTCACATCTTCACCCATCGCGAGATGCGCGTCGTCGTGGACATGCGGATGGAGATGCTGCGCCAGGCCTTTGACCGGGCGGATGCCAGTGCCGCGCTGAGCGTGGTGCCGAAAATTGATCCCAGCGAACTTCTTCAGCAGCTTGCGGCGGCCAAACAATGAAAGACGTGAAGGGCAAGACCGCATTCATCACGGGCGGCGCCAGCGGTATCGGGCTTGGCATAGCGCGCGCCTTTGGCCTTGCAGGCATGAAGGTCATGCTGGCCGATCTCGATCAGGCAAAGCTCAACGCTGCGGTTGAGGGGCTGAAGAGCCAGCAGATTGATGCCCGCGCCGTGGTCTGCGACGTGACTTCGCGCGGGGAGGTGCAGCGCGCTGCGCTTCAGACCGTGGATGCATTCGGCAAGGTGCATGTCGTCTGCAACAATGCGGGTGTCGGCGCAGGCGGCACGCTGGGTGAAGTTGAGCCGCGCAACTGGGATTGGGTCATCGATGTCAATCTCAAGGGTGTCTATTACGGCGTGGAAACTTTTGCGCCGCTCATCAAGAGCCATGGCGAGGGTGGGCACATCGTCAACACCGCTTCCATGCTGGGCCTCGTTACGTTTGGCGGTGTCGAACCCTATACGGCCACGAAATATGCGGTCGTCGGAATGAGCGAGGGGTGGCGCCAGCAGCTGGAGCCATTCAACATCGGCATGTCGGTTTTGTGCCCCAGCTGGGTACGCACAAGCATTGCGGAGAGCGGCCGCAACCGCACGACGGCCTATGGCGGTGCAGTTGAACCGCAGCCGCATCCGATCTCCGACATGGTGAAGGCGGCCATCGCGGGCGGATTTGATCCCGATATCGTGGGCGAGCGTGTGCTGGAGGCGATCCGCGCCAATGAGCTTTACATCATCGTTGGCTCTGACATCCGCGCGATGGTCGAGGCGCGCTTCAAAGCCATTCTGGAAGGCTGCGAGGCTTCAGAGCGCAGCCCGGCGCTGATGCGGGCCAAAAAGCAGGGGGCGCCATGAAGTTCGGCATTTTTTACGAGCATCAATTGCCCAAGCCCTGGAACGAGGGCGATGAACACCGCCTGTTTCAGGAGGCGCTGGATCAGGTGGAGCTGGCGGACCGCATCGGTATCGACCATGCGTGGGAAGTCGAGCACCACTTCCTCGACGAGTATTCGCACTCATCCGCGCCCGAAGTGTTCCTCGCGGCATGCTCGCAGCGCACCAAACATATCCGGCTGGGCCATGGCATCGTGCTGATGCCGCCGGGTTATAATCATCCCGCACGGGTCGCCGAGCGGATTGCGACGCTTGATCTCGTCTCCAACGGGCGTGTGGAGTTCGGCACGGGCGAAAGCTCGGCACTGCTCGAACTGGGCGGCTATCGCGTGCCGGTCGAGAAGAAGCGCGCCATGTGGCGCGAGACCGTCGAGCAGACGCTCAACATGATGGTGATGACGCCCTATCCCGGCTTCAAGGGTGAGTATTTTGAAATGCCCTGCCGCAATGTCGTACCCAAGCCGGTGCAGAAGCCGCACCCGCCGGTCTGGGTTGCCTGCTCAAACCGTGAGACGATCAAGATGGCGGCGCGGCTGGGCATCGGCGCGCTTACCTTCTCGTTTGTCGATCCGAAAGAGGCGAAATCGTGGGTTGATGAATATTATCATCTCATCAAAACCGAGTGCGTGCCCATCGGGCATGCGATCAATCCGAATATCTGCATGGTCACCGGCTTCAGCGTGCATCCGGACGCCGAGGAAGCGCGGCGGCGCGGCATCGACGGCTTCAAGTTCTTTGGCTATGCGCTCGGCCATCACTATCTGTTCGGGGAACATAAGCCGGGGCGCACCGACATCTGGTCTGCCTATGAAAAGGCGAAGGCGCACATTCCCGATAATGCGGGGGCAGGGGGCATCGGCACGCCTGACATGCTACGTCAGCATTTGCAGGGCTTTGCGGATGCCGGCGTCGATCAGGTTTCCTTCATCCAGCAAGGCGGCAAGAACCGCCACGATCACATCTGCGAGTCGCTGGAGCTTTTTGCGCGCGACGTGATGCCGGAGTTCAAAGCGAAAGAAGACGAACGCCAGAAGCGCAAGATGGAAGAGCTTGCGCCCTATCTGGAGCAGGCGATGGCCCGCAAGGAGCGCGTTGCGGAAATGCGTGACGAGGATGTGCCAGTGGTGGTGGCGCTTGGACGCCAGATCGCCGCCACCCAGCCGCTAGATGCGCAGGCTGCCGAGGCCCGCAAACGCTGGTCAGAGCAGAGCCGTGTGCCGCTGGAAGACCCGCTCAAAAAGAAACCGGCGGCAGAGTAATTCTGCCGCCGGTCTGCACTCGGGGCGCTGATCAGCCGCTGCGCTG
This sequence comes from Alphaproteobacteria bacterium UBA2784, assembly GCA_002352285.1. Classification (GTDB taxonomy): domain Bacteria; phylum Pseudomonadota; class Alphaproteobacteria; order Micropepsales; family Micropepsaceae; genus UBA2784. The sequence goes on from DEIC01000021.1 coordinate 37,377, forward strand.
GACGCGGTAGCGTGTCAGTTCAATGCGCGGCGCGTCCCACTCCGGGGCCAGCTCGGCCGCGTGCCTGTAGTCGTAATAGGCTTCCTTCACGCGGCCCATGTCTTCCAGCACCATGGCGCGGCCGAGATAGGCGACTTCCGGCCGTTCCAGTTTCATGCCCAGCGCGACATTGAGGTCATCAAGGGCCGCCTGTAGATCTCCCATGGCCACGTGGGCTGCGGCCCGGTTGGTGAAGGCGTCGCCCAAAGTGGGGTCGATTTCGAGGGCGGCGTTGAAATCTGCCATCGCGTCATCCGACCTGCCCAGGCGCAGCCGCACGATGCCCCGGTTGATGTGGGTCGCGGCGCGGTCACGCTCTGCCAGCATGACGTCGTCGAGCGCCTCAGTGCACATGTCATCGACCCAGGCACTGGATTTGCCGGAATCGACGGCTTCAAAGCAGCTGGCACCCAGATTGTCGCCCACGACGATCGTTGCCGCCTGGGCAGGGATTGCAAACGCGGCCACCAGACCAAACGCGCCGGTGACCATACTCAAACGCCAAGTTGAACTGGACATGAGGGCCTCCTCCCTTCGCTGAAGGCAGGCGCGCCTGGGCGTTCCCCGAACTCATCGCAGGACGCCCCAAAACGCCTGCGTGCAGAAAAATCCTACGCCCGTCCGTTGTGATTGTCTCTTGCGCTGAACCGAGTACACGGGAAATTGAAGATGCAAAAAGCCAGCGTGTTTTGAAATAATTGTTCGACCGACAAGAAGCTGCAGGGAACACCCGCCTGAAGTTTCATGCGAGCATTCTCCTGCAACCCATTCTGAAATCTTTGAAAAGCCGCTACTGGCGGCTGTCAAAGACGAACTTCAAGGCTTGCCCCAAGGCGAATAGCAGCATGAGGCCTCCGGCCAATGCTGCATATCGGGGATAGGGCAGGAAGTTGAAACAGCTCTCCCACCAATTCCAGGCTTCGTCGAAGACACGTGACACACCCATGACGCCCTCCTTCAGCGCCTACTCCGCACCAATTGCCAAAGCGTGAACCGGGTGGTTTAACGGCCCGTAAAGTGACGTGTTTTCATCAATTTGCGGCGGCTCATCCGCTTCATGCGGCGGGCCAACGGGGGAGTATTGACGATGGCGGTGTTCAACGAAGGCTATGTCGTTGACGTCCAGTATATGCGGACCTTCTTCAAGGAACTGGCACCCGCCTGGCTTGATTATGTCTGTCTCATCAACGGCGCGGAGCCGCCGCCCGGCTCGATGCTGGGGCGCGGCGAGGGCGCAGGCTTTACCTATTGCGATCTGGGGTGCGGGCCGGGGGTCACGACCAATCTGCTCGCGGCAGCCAATCCCGCGGGTGAGTTCCACGGCATCGACTTCAATCCGCAGCACATCGCCTTTGCGCAGAAGATTGCCCGGGAAGGCAATGTGCGCAACGTGCGTTTCCACGAGACCAGCTTTGAGGATGCGCTCAAGCGCGAGTGGCCGCAGTTCGACTATGTGGTTCTGCACGGGGTCTATTCATGGATCTCGCCACGCAACAAAGCCAACGTGATGGAGTTCCTGCGCCGCAACCTCAAGACGGGCGGCGTGGTCTATGTCAGCTACAACACGATGCCCGGTTGGGCGGCGCTGTCGCCGTTCCAGAACTTCACGCAGGAATTCGGATCGAAAATCCAGGGCGACAGCCTGAAAAAAGTGCGTGACGCCGTCGGCTACTTCCAGGCACTGAAGGATGCGAATGCGCAGGTCTTTGCCGCCAACAACAATCTTGCAGCGCATCTGGAAGGCATTGACCGCAACGCGCCAGAATATCTGGCGCACGAGTATCTCAACCAGGACTGGAAGCCGCTCTACTGCACCGAAATGATGAAGGATGCGGCAAGTGCGGGGCTGGCGTTTGTCGGTTCGGCTACGCTGATCGACAATCACTGGGCCTATATCCTGACCGAGCCCATGCGCGAACAGGTGGTGAAACTGCCGACGCGCGACCTGCGTGAGCTGGTGAAGGATTACTGCACCAATCAGGGTTTCCGCCGTGACGTCTATATCCGCGCGGGCCAGGCGCTGACGCCGCAGGGGCGCGAGGCGGCGCTGCAACGCATGACGTTTGCGCTGGAGATTCCGGCTGCCCGCGTCCAGATGCGCGCGCGGGTGCCGGTCGGCCAGATCGCCTATGATAACGAGTTCACCAAGGCCATCATCGCTGCGCTGGCTGATGGTCCCAAGCCTCTGCGTGAGCTGGTGTCGCTGCCGGCGCTTTCGGGCAAAGATGTTGGCGATGTCATCAAGAACCTGCAGGTGCTTTGTGTTGCAGGTCAGGTGCGCCCGGTTTCGATGCCCGACATGTCGGCGCGCAATGCGGTCGACGCACTCTCCAAAGCGATCCGCAGCCGGGCCATCGGGCCCGAGCAGATTTCGCAATTGCCCTCGACCTATGGCACCGCGTTCATGGTCAACGGAATGGACCAGTTCCTGATTGATGTGCCGGCGGGTGTGAGCGAGACCGAAGCAGCCCAGATGGTCTATTCGAAACTGGATCCGGCGCGTCAAAAAATTGTCATGCAAGGCAAGCCGATTGACGAGCCGAGCGTGGCGATCAACCGGATAACCGAGCAGTTCCGCGATTTCCGGGAATTCAGGATGCCGTGGCTCAAGGGCCTTGGCGTCATCAACTGATTTTGAACGCAAATTCCGGGCTCGACATCCGGCAGGGGCAAATTAACTCTGCAGATTGCATTGTTGTGTGTCAGGGGGCAGCGGGATAAGCCTTGCGCCTCGCGCTCTTGTTTCAGGCTGTCATGTCCCGCATTACCTACCAACTCGCCCTGATCGCCGCGCTTGCTGTCGGCGCCTTTTATGCCGTCAGCTATTTCACCGGTGAAGAGGGCGGCGGCGGCGGGCAGCGCAGGCCCGGCCCCGTTGTCGGCGTGTCGATTGCGGCCCCCCAGACATTTGTCCAGACCATCGAAGCGATTGGCGATGCACGCGCCAACGAGAGCGTGACGCTGATGGCCAAAGTAACTGACACGATCCGCGCTATTGCCTTTACCGATGGCCAGCTTGTTGAAGAGGGTGATGTCGTTGTTGAGCTCGCAAGCGCCGAGCAGGGCGCTGACCTGATCGCCGCGCGGGCCCAGCTTGCCGAGGCGCAGGCAAACTATGAACGCGCGCAGGATCTGGTGCGGCGTGGCTCTGCCTCCCAGGCACGCCTCGACGAGGCCACAGCAGCGCGTGATGCGGCGCGCGGGCGCGTGCGTGCGCTTGAAGCACGTCTGGGCGATCGCGTGATCCGCGCGCCCTTCGCGGGCGTGCTGGGATTGCGGATGGTCAGCCCCGGCGAGTTGGTGCGGCCCGGCGATCCCATTGTCACGCTGGATGATGTGTCGGTCATCAAGGCCGATTTCTCGGTGCCGGAGCGCTATGTGCCGCTGCTGCGCAACGGACTGCAGATTGAAGCCTTTGCATCTGCATGGCCCGAGCGGGGCTTTTCGGGCACGGTGACCTCGGTTTCAACCCGCGTTGACGTTGCAACACGAAGCGTGACCGTGCGTGCGGAAATTCCCAACCCCGAAGGCCTGCTGCGGCCCGGGATGCTGCTTGCAATTACGCTCACAACCGAAAACCGCACAGCGCTTGCCGTGCCTGAGACGGCGATCGTGCCTGTCGGTGACGTGCGCTATGTGTTCGTCATCGGCGAAGACCTGAAGGCCGCGCGGGTCGAGGTGCGCACGGGCAGCCGCTATGCCGGATTTGTGGAAATCCTCTCAGGCATCGAGGCGGGTGCGACTGTGGTGAGCGAGGGCACGCACAAGGTCATTCCCGGTCTTGCCGTCCAGCTGCCCGCGGCAGCCGATGCGGCTTCTGGCGGCGCCGGAAGCGGGGGCGGTGGAGCCCCATGATCCTTTCCGACATCTCGGTCAAGCGGCCCGTCTTTGCCACGGTGATCAGCCTCTTGCTGGTTGCGTTCGGCATACTCTCTTTCACCAATCTGCCGCTGCGCGAGTTGCCGAACATCGACCCGCCGGTGGTGTCGATTGATACGCGTTATCGTGGCGCCTCGGCGGCCGTGATCGAGAACCGCATCACCTATGTGATCGAGGAGCAGATTGCGGGCATCGAGGGCATCAAGACCATTACTGCGACATCGCGCGATGGCCGCTCGCAGATCAATATCGAATTCGATCTGTCGCGCGACATTGATGCGGCTGCCAACGACGTGCGCGATGCCGTCAGTCGCGTTCTGGGCAATCTGCCCGACGATGCGGACCCGCCAGAGGTCTCCAAAGCGGATGCCGACAGCGATGTCATCATCTGGATCAATCTGGCTGATCCCTCGCTCACGAGCCTTGAGCTGACCGATTTCGGGGCGCGGTATATTCTCGACCGGCTGTCTGCCGTGCCGGGCGTCGCGCGCGTCAATCTCTCGGGCGGCCAGGTCTATGCGATGCGCATCTGGCTTGACCGCCGCGCGATGGCGGCGCGCGGGCTGACAGCAGGTGACATTGAGCTGGCGCTGCGGGCCAATAATGTGGAGCTTCCCGCCGGGCGCATTGAGGCGGATGCGCGCGACCTTTCGGTGCGCATGGACCGCGTGTTCCAGACGCCTGACGACTTTCGCGCCCTGAAGATTGGTGAGGGTGCGAATGGCGAGATCATCCGTCTTGGCGATGTGGCGCGGGTAGAACTTGGCGCGGTCAGCGAGAAGGTGATTTTCCGCGGCAACGGCCAGCCCCAGGTTGGCCTTGGCATTGTCAAGCAATCAACTGCCAACACGCTGGATGTCGCGCGCGGCGTTCGAGAGGAAATCGCGCGCATTCAGGAAGGCCTGCCCGAGGGCATGGAGCTTGTTGTCACCTTTGACAGCTCGCAATTCGTTGAAGCTGCCGTCGATCAGGTTTACTGGGCCCTTGGCGAAGCCATGGCCATCGTGGTCTTCGTCATCTTCGTATTTCTGGGGTCAGTGCGGGCCGCACTCATTCCCGCTGTCACAGTTCCCGTCTGCATCATCGGCGCATTTCTTGCGCTCAATGCCTTTGGACTCTCGATCAATCTGCTCACGCTTCTGGCGTTTGTGCTGGCAATCGGCATCGTTGTCGATGACAGCATCGTGGTGCTGGAAAACATCCAGCGGCGCATGATGCTGGGCGAACCGCCGCTGATCGCCGCCTCACGCGGCGCAGGGCAGGTGGGCTTTGCCGTCATCGCCACTACAACCGTTCTGGTCGTGGTCTTTGTGCCGCTTCTCTTCCTGACGGGTAATGTCGGGCGCCTCTTTTCCGAGCTGGCGATCGCCATTGCATCAGCCGTTGCCATTTCCGGTCTCGTCGCGCTGACGCTGACCCCCATGATGTGCTCCAAGCTGCTCAAGCCTGCTTCGGGCCAGACGGGGCTTGCGCGCCGTGTGCACGGGGCGGTCAAGCGGATCGAGAACTTGTATGTTCGCGTATTGCGCATCGTCCTTAAAATGCCGCTGGTGGCCGGGGCGGCAGTCGGCGGTGTGATCCTTGCCATCGTTTCGCTGCTTGCGATTGTGCCTTCTGAACTGGCGCCCAACGAGGACCGCGCGGGTGTCTTTGTGAGTGTGCAGGGCCCCGAAGGCGGCACATTTGAACAGTCAGCTGCGTCCATGCAGGTGATTGAAGGCATGCTGATGAAGCTGGTGGAACGCGGCGATGCCACGCGGCTGCTCGTGCGCGTGCCGGGCAGCTTCGGCTTTACCGAAGATTTCAACTCGGGCTTCGTCATCATTCCGCTAGCGCCGTGGGACAAGCGTGCGCGCACGCAAGACCAGATCATTGGCGAAGTGACGGGCTGGCTGCAGTCGATCCCGGGCATGCGCGCCTTTGCGTCGGGCCGTCAGGGTTTGGGCCAGCGCGGCGGTCAGCCGGTTCAATTCGTTCTGGGCGGGTCTGATACGGACGAATTGCTGCGCTGGCGCGACCGCATTCTTGCGCGGGCGCGGGAAAATCCGCGCCTCGTGAATGCAGATTCCGATTTGCGCGAGACCAAGCCGCTGCTGCGGGTGACGGTCAACCGGGAGCGTGCGGCTGATCTTGGCGTTTCCGTCGCCGCGGTTGGCCAGACGCTGGAGACGATGCTTGGCTCACGCCGCGTGACCACGTTTGTGGATCGCGGCGAAGAGTATGACGTCATCCTTCAGGCCGAGGCCGAAGATCGCGCCTCGGTTGATGATCTCACCAACATTTTCGTGCGCGCGGATTCCGGTGCGCTTGTATCACTTGCCAATCTGGTGGACGTGCGCGAGACGGCGGGTCCGACGCAATTGAACCGCTTCAACCGCCTGCGGTCGGTAACGATCAGCGCGGCGCTTGCCGAAGACTATCCGCTGGGTGAGGCGCTGGCATGGCTTGAAAGCATTGCGCGCGAAGAGCTTCCGCCAACGGCGCGCATCGACTATCGCGGCCAATCGCGCGAATTGCGGGAGGCCAGCTCGGACATCTATCTCACCTTTGCGCTGGCGCTGGTGGTTGTGTTCCTTGTGCTTGCCGCCCAGTTCGAGAGCTTTGTCCATCCTGCTGTCATCCTGTTGACCGTGCCGCTGGCGGTTGCTGGCGCGCTCGCCGGGTTGTGGCTGATCGGATCGTCACTCAATATCTATAGCCAGATCGGCATCGTCATCCTGATCGGCCTTGCGTCAAAGAACGGCATTCTGATCGTCGAGTTTGCCAATCAGCTGCGCGACGAGGGCAAGGAGTTCATGGAGGCGATTGTCGAGGCCTCGGCCATCCGGTTCCGCCCCATCGTCATGACTTCTCTGTCAACTGCCTTTGGCGCGCTGCCGCTGGTGGTGGCCACGGGGGCTGGCGCCGCATCGCGCGAGACGATTGGCATTGTCATCTTCGCAGGGGTGATTGGCGCAACCGTTCTGACACTCTTTATCGTTCCAGCGGCCTATGCCGTGATTGCGCGACGCACCAAGAGCCCCGGCGCCATTGCCGCCGAAATGGCGGCGTGGGAGGCGCGCGAGAACAGCGGCGCGGCGCAAAACGCCGAAATGCGCTAAAAGCGGTTCATGCGAATCCTCACTGTTGACAATCTGCAGATCCGCAAATGGGGTGCGCCCAAGGTTGCGACCGACCGCAAGCTGGTCAACGGCTATGTCCGCAACAATTTCCGCACGCTGGAATTTTCAGATCGCGATGTTGCCGCGATGGAGGCGCCACTGGGCCTGCGCGATCTTGGCCGCCGCGCCGCCAACCGCCGTCTGATCGAGACCGCGCGAAACTGGCAGCCTGACATGGTGCAGCTGGGTCATTGCGACATCATCCGTAATGAGACGCTGGCAGAGATCCGCAAAGCTGTGCCCGGTGTGCGCATCGCCTTTCGCAATGTGGATCCGCTGTTTGACCCGGCGAATGTTTCCAAGATTGATGCGCGCGCCGATCACGTTGACGCCATTTTCATCACGACGGGCGGCGAGAAGCTGAGACGTTTCAAGCGCGCGGGCAATGTCGTGAGTTTCATTCCCAATCCGTGTGATCCGGCCATAGAGGACATGGACAACAGCGCGCGTCCGGCGGATGCGTTCGAGCGCGACCTTGTGTTCTGTGGCGTCGGCAATCCGACAGACCCGCGCTATCCGCTGGTGAAAAGGCTGCATGATGCGCTGGATGGTGCGATGCGCTTTACCAGCTTTGGCATGCACGGGCCGGGGGCGGTGTGGGGGCTTGCCTATGACAAGGTGCTGGCCGGTTCAAAGATGGCGCTTAATCTCAACCGCACCGAGGGCGACTATCTTTATTCCAGCGCGCGCATGTCGCAGCTGATGGGCAACGGGCTTCTGACCTTCATGGATGCGGCGTGCGGCTATCGCAAATTCTTTGGCGATGGCGAAGCCGCCTTCTTTGGCAGCGAAGACGAGCTTGTCGCCAAGATCCGCCAGTTCCATGCCGATGATGCCAAGCGCCGCGCGGTCGCCGGTGCGGGGCGGCGCTTTTATCAGACACATTTTTCAGGCGAGATGGTGGGCCGCTTCATCGTGGAAACGACGATGGGCACTGCCTACAGCCGCAACTATTTGTGGGCAGACGAAGTGATCCGGTAAGTCACTCTCTGTCGCTTTCGTAGCGCAGCTTGTCAGGGCTGACGGCACCACCAGAAATCACCATCGCCATCGCCTCATCCATGGTGAGGTTTGTTGAGGTGAGCTTGTCCACCGGCACGATTTCCAGATAGCCGCTGGTCGGGTTGGGCGTGGTGGGCACATAGACAGCGGCCAGCTCGCGTCCGGTTTTCTCATCCTGGAATGTTTTCATCACAAGGCCGATTGCGCGCATGTCGGGATGCGGAAAGTCGATCAGCACCACGCGCTGCACGTTGTTCGGCTTGGTCTGGAGCGCATTGAGCAGCTGCTTTGTCGAGCCATAGATCGTCTTGATGAAGGGGATGCGGTTAATCAGGGTCTCGAACCAGGCGATCATGCGCGCGCCGACAATCCAAGACGCGGCAATCCCCAGGAAATAGAGCAGCAGGACCACCATGAAAACGGCGGTGATGGTCAACGCCGCAGGCTTGTGCAGCAATTCGGCGAGGCCCGGAAACGTGGGCTCAATCGCTTCGGCCATGCCGATAATCACGGGCCGCCCCCAGCCCGAAAGCAGCGAGACCAGAAGGTCAACCACCAGATAGACGACATAGAGCGGAATGACGGTCAGGATACCCGCGATCAGGTTCTTGCGCAGGTCAAGGCGGGAGGTGGACTTCTTGTGCTCTGGGTCGCTCATGGCTCGGCCGGGGAATCGTGCAGATGTGGGGGCTGGCTGCGCGCCATGATTTGCACCGGGACCAGGACATCGCAAGGGCCGGGATGCGCTTTGGCGGCGCGAGGGGGCTGGAAAAAGGCGGCTGTTCCGATATGGTCCGCGCCCCATGCCGGGTTGCACCCGGCGGCAACCATCAAATCCGGCCCATGACCCGCGTTCTCATTACCAGCGCGCTGCCTTACGTGAACGGCGTCAAGCATCTCGGCAATCTTGTCGGGTCGATGCTGCCCGCCGATGTCTTTGCGCGCTATCAGCGGCTGAAGCTCGGGGCCGATAACGTGCTCGCCATCTGTGCGACGGACGAACATGGCGCGCCTGCCGAAATTGCTGCCCTGGAAGAGGGCCTGCCGGTCGCCGAATATTGTGCGAAGTGGCATGAGGTGCAAAAGCGGCTGGGCGAAAGCTTCCACCTCTCGTTCGACAATTTTGGCCGTTCGTCGTCACCACAGAACCGCGAACTGACCCAGGAGTTTGCGCGCGCATTGTGGAAGAACGGATTCCTGGAAGTGCGGACGACGCGGCAGGTTTACAGCCATGCCGACAAGCGCTTCCTGCAGGACCGTTTTGTCATCGGCACGTGCCCGCATTGCGGCTATGACCGCGCGCGCGGCGATCAGTGCGAGAACTGCACGCGCGTGCTTGATCCCACCGATCTCAAGTCACCGCGCTCGGCGCTTTCGGGCTCGCCTGATATTGAAGTCCGCGACACGCAGCATCTGTTCCTGAAGCAGTCAGAGTTTTCTGACCGGCTGCGCGCCTGGATCTCGTCGAACGAGGCGCGCTGGTCGCCCCTTGTCACCTCGATTGCCTTCAAGTGGCTGGACGAGGGATTGCGCGATCGCGGCATCACCCGCGATCTGGAGTGGGGTGTGCCCGTTCCCGATGACATCGCCGACGGCGCGCTCAAGGGCAAAGTCTTCTATGTGTGGTTTGACGCGCCGATTGAGTATATCGGTGCGACCCGCGAATGGGCGGATGCGCGCGGGACGCCGGACGCCTGGGTGCGCTGGTGGCGCATGCCGGAAGCTGGTGACGTCACCTATTTCCAGTTCATGGGCAAGGACAACGTGCCGTTCCATACGGTCGGATTTCCGGTGACGGTGCTGGGCGCCAATGAGGGCGCGGCGCATCCATGGAAACTGGTTGACGTCATCAAGGGCTTCAACTGGCTCAATTATGATGGCGGCAAATTCTCGACCTCGCAGAAGCGTGGCGTCTTCATGGATCAGGCGCTGGAGCTTCTGCCGGCCGATCAGTGGCGCTGGTACCTGATGGCGAATGCGCCGGAAGGATCGGATGCGAATTTCACGTGGGAGCATTTTGCCGGTACCGTGAACAAGGATCTGGCGGATGTTCTGGGCAATTTTGTCAACCGCATCCTGAAGTTTGCGACTGCGCGTTTCGAGGGCAAGGTGCCGGAGGAGGGCGCGCCGGGCGCCGCCGAAGAGGAGCTTGAGGCGCGACTGGCCGCCCTGATTGCGTCGTACACGGATAATCTTGAGGCCATGCATTTCCGCAAGGCGTGCGCTGATCTGCGTGCGATCTGGGTTGCGGGCAACGAGTATGTGACGGTTGCAGCGCCGTGGACGCTCATCAAGACGGACCGGGCGGCGGCTGCAACAGCGGTGCGCACGGGGATCAACCTGATCCGGCTGATTGCGCATCTGTCGTCGCCCTTCATTCCGTCGATGTCTCACGCGATGCTTGCGGCGCTGCGCGTTTCCGATTCGCACTGGCGCTGGACAGGCGATGCGGCCGCAGAGCTCCGCCACATCAGGCCCGGCCATGTTTTTGACGTGCCGCCGGTTCTGGTGCGCAAGATCGAAGATGCGGAAATTGCTGCGTGGCAGGAGCGGTTTGGCGGAAGCTGAACGGTTTTGTGCGGCAGCATGTGGCGCTGCCGCAACGCCTGAATACCGGGGCGCTGTTGCCCTGATCGCCATCTGTCGCCACACTCTGCCCGATCTCAGCAGGGGTTCTTCTCCCTTGCGCGCGACGTGGGGCGCTTCGATGTTTTTGCGGATGGCGGTGGCGGTCTTTCTTGCCGCGTTCTGGATTGCGTCTGCAGCAGGTGCGCCTGCCGATGGCGAGGGGCGCATTGTTGGGGCCATCAGCTTTTCGGGCGATGAGAACGCTTTCTTTTTTGATGAGCTTGATCTGGCGCCGGGTGGAAATGACGGCGGCGCTGATCCGGCGTCACGTTTTCTCTCTTCAGTGCCGGACGAGATCGAACCCTATTTCGATCTCTATCTCTATGTGAGCAAGGCGGAGCGCGGGCCGATTGCCCAGCACATGTTCGGCTACAGGCGCGAGGCGGATGGGCGGCTGATGCTGATCCATGATTGGCTGGTCTCCACCGGGCGGGAGCGGCGCGAGAAATATTTCACGACAACACCTGTCGGCCTCTTCAAGCTCGACCCTGAACGCTTCTACGAAGACTACTGGTCACGCACATGGGATGCCGCCATGCCGTGGGCGATGTTTCTTGACTACACGCTGCCCGCTGGCCGGCGCACGGGCATCGCCATCCATGCTGTGACGGGTGACAGCAAAGTCTCGCGGCTGGGCTTCAGGGATTCTGGCGGATGCATCCGGCTTTCAGTCGATGCGGCGCGCGAATTGTTTCAGGACATTCAGGCGAATTATCGCGGGCAGGTTCCGGTCTTTGCGACAGATGCGGTCAATGGCGGCACCAGCCGCACGGGCGACGTGGTGCGCCTTTCCGATGGCACGATCCTGACGCGCACGGGTTATCGGGTGCTCCTGATGATTGAGGATTATGGCGGCTCCTATGGGCCGCCGGTCGTCGCCAGCAGCGCGCCTTAAGCGTTTTTCATGAAAAAAGGGGCCGAAGGGGGCTGGAATCCAGCTGAACCCGCTTGGCCAAGCGCCTGAATAGCGGCATAATTTTCAACTCTTTGTTAACCATCAGGTCGGTGGGCCCGCGATGGATTGGCTGGTCAGAAATCTGGCAGTGACACTTGTCATCCTTGGGGTGGCGGTGTGCGCGTTTGCCGGATTCCGGCTGACACCCAACGAGGTGGGCACCTTTGCCGCCGCTCGCATCAGCGAGGCGGCACAATTCACGCGCGAGACAATTGCCGCATGGTCTGACGGCCGCGCTGTGGCTGCGCCCGCTGCGCCGATCCGCGAAACGGTCACGGTTACACGGGAGTCGCCGGTGCTGCGGCCTGTTGTTCCGGCTCATATACCCGATACGCTGTTCACCGGCTCGCAGGTCGTGCAGGCAGCCTTTGTTGCGCGCATGGAGCAGGAGCGCGTCGCGGTTGAGGCGATGCGCCCGGCACTGCCGGAGGAAGCTGAGGGCGAGGAGATGCTTCTTGCAGGCGGCTCCAGTGTGACCATTCCGCTTGAGCAGCCCCAGCCGCAGCCGGAAGTTCAGCCCGAATTGCAGCCTGTGCCGCGCGCGCCGGCGCCAACGCCGTTCGAGCCGGGCAATCCGCTTGCCGTGCATCCGGTGGCGCTGCGCATGCTGGCGCAACTGCCGCCAGAGATTGTCACGCATTTCGAGCTCTTCCTCTATGTCAGCAAGGCAGATGAGGGGCCGTGGGCCCAGCAAATGTATGTCTTTGACAAGGACGAGGGCGTTGGCGGCATTCCGCGCTTTACGCTTCTGCATCAATGGTTCGTCTCGACTGGCCGCGAGACGGAAGAGATCAATGCGCGTGGCGAGTTGATGTCCACATCAACGCCGCAGGGTCTCTTCAAACTTGATCCCGACCGCTTCTACCGCCGCTACTGGTCGAGCCAGTGGGATCAGGCCATGCCGTGGACGATGTTCTTTGACTATCAGAACCGCGGCAACATGACCGGCCTTGCCATTCACGGCACGGTTCCGGAAACGTTGACAGAGCTTGGCTCGCGCGCTTCGGCGGGTTGCATCCGCCTTGCGCCGGAAAATGCCAAGACGCTCTATCGTCTGGTGCGGCGTAGTTATGCCGGCTATGTGCCGCGCTTTGCGATAGACCGCACTGGCACGATGAGTTCGGAAGGCATCATCCTGCGCAACCGCAAGGGCAACCCGCGGATGGAGCAGGGCTTCAAGGTGATTGTTTTCATCGACAATTTCGCGGGCGAAGATACGGTCATCGCCACGCTTTACTGATCCCGTCACACCTTGCGCGCATTGCGCTGCCGCACCGTTTCATAGAGTGCGATGGCAACGGCGTTTGAGACGTTCAGGCTTGAAAACGCCGCCGAGGTGGGCAGGCGCACAAGATGATCGCAGTTCTCGCGCGTCAGGCGGCGCAGGCCTTCGCCTTCTGCGCCAAAGACAAGAACCGTATCGGCATCAAGGTTCTGGGCGTCGATTGAAAAGGCGCCATCCTCATCAAATCCGAGACGCACAAAGCCCTCGCGTCCCAACTCGTCGAGTGTGCGCGAGAGATTGACGACTTCGATCACCGGTATCTTTTCCAGTGCGCCAGAGGCTGATTTTGCCGTCACGCCCGACAGCGGTGGTGAGTGGCGCTCCTGCACAATCACGCCCTGCGCGCCAAAGGCGGCAGCGGTGCGCAGCACCGCGCCAAGATTGTGGGGATCGTTCACCTGATCGAGCATGACGAAGAGGCGCGGCGATCTGTTCTTCTCCAGCACGTCTTCGAGGGCAATTCGGGGCAGGGGATCAACTTCCAGGGCAACGCCCTGATGAACCGCGCCTTTGGGCAGCATGCGATCAAGCCGCTCGTCATCGGTGATCTCGAGGCGGACACCGCGCGTCTGGGCAATAACCGCCATGCGCTCAGCGCCGCGCACGGTCGCCAGCAATTTGTGGCAGTGGCGTGCCTTGTTGTTGAGTGCGGCTTCAACCGGATGCTGCCCCCACAACCAGTGAACCCGCTCGTCGGCCTGGGGCGGGCGGCCGCCGCCATGCCGGGAACGGTGGCCCTGTTGTTCCTTCGCCTGGCCCCGTGAGTGATTCCGGTGCGGCTCTCCCTCCCGGTGGGGTGGGGTGCCCCGCGCCGGGCCAGTCCGGTCGCCAAAATGGGGGCGCTGGGGTTTCCCCCGATCGGGCCGCCCCTCGGGTGGGCGGTTGCCACCATGACCGCCCGGGTGTTTTCCACCAAATCCGTGTGATTTCTTCATTGCGGGAATCCGGATAGTTAGCGCCCCGGCATGGGCCGGTTGCGGCGGGTGGGCGCTTCTTATAGAGGTTCAGGGTCATCAGGCGAGGGATTTCCGTCATTTCCCTTGGCGGAGATCGGGATTTCGCACCTGCACCCATCCGCTTGACACCATTTGGCAAATCCTCCATATGCCCGGCTCCCGCGAAGGGCCCTTTGCGGGAAAAGCGAGCAGGGCGCAGGCAAAAGGATCCATTTTGAAGCGAAGGCCGCCACCGGACGCGCGCGTCCGGCTGCTTTCGTTTCTGCCTTTTTGACGGTGCCCCGTTTCGTTGAGTGGCGTGCGTCGCGTTGAGTGCGGAGGGGTGCCCGAGTGGCTAAAGGGGACGGACTGTAAATCCGTTGGCTACGCCTACGCTGGTTCGAATCCAGCCCCCTCCACCATGCGCACCAGACAGCGCGCGCGTTTGATGTGTGAGGAGTTGCGTAAGACGTCGGATGTTGAGCCGGAGTCAAAGGGAACAAGCGGCGGGTGTAGCTCAATGGTAGAGCAGAAGCCTTCCAAGCTTACGACGAGGGTTCGATTCCCTTCACCCGCTCCAGTCCGGCCGCTCCGCGCTGAAGCTGCGAACTGCGTTTTGAGACATGAACCACGAGATGGATGAGCGTCATGGGCAAGGAAAAGT
>DEIC01000052.1:0-4061 GCA_002352285.1 Alphaproteobacteria bacterium UBA2784
GACTGAATGAATGGCTCCCCGGGCCGGATTCGAACCAGCGACCAACCGGTTAACAGCCGGTTGCTCTACCACTGAGCTACCGGGGAACAGAGGCCCAGATCAGGGCCAAGGCGTCAGCGCGGACGCGGCATATAACAACGCAGCAGGGGCAGGTAAAGCCCTGAAATCCAAGCAGGCTCGGGGTGCTACCCCGGAAAAAAGGAGGGCCGCACGAGGCGGCCCTTGAAGGCATCAGTAATGGTGGGGTGTCTCCGTTGGAAGACATCCGCACCATGTCAAGGCATCCTTAAGAATTGGTTAACAGCAAGATTCGCCAAACGAATTTCGTGCGCCATCGCGCCTGCAGCGTTCATTGGAGGGATGAATGGAGGCCACGCCCGGAATTGAACCGGGGTACACGGTTTTGCAGACCGTTGCGTAACCACTCCGCCACGTGGCCCCGGGATCGGGAGGGCAAGCCATCAGCCGCCCATCGGTCAAAGAGTGGAGGCGTGCCTATAGCAAAGGCCGCTGCCCGGCACAAACCTGTTCTTTGCCGACGTGCGTGCGCTGGCGCCGCGTTGCCAATGGGGGCAGGGCGGTGGCAAAAGGCGTGCGAAGACCCCAGACGACTCGGATGACTTACATGGCTGATTTCGCCACTGCCCGCCGGAACATGGTCGATAGCCAGATCCGCACGAATGACGTGACGGATCGCCGGCTGATCGCAGCATTGTCCTCGGTGCGGCGCGAGCTCTTTGTGCCGCCCGACAAGCGCCCCATCGCCTATATGGAAGAGCCGCTGGAAGTGATTGCGGGCCGCCATCTTCTGGGGCCACGCACTTTTGCCAAGCTTGTGCAGGCGCTGGATGTGCGCGAGACAGATGTGGTGCTCGATGTCGGATGTGCGACGGGCTACTCCACCGCTGTGCTGGCGCGGCTTGGATCGACTGTTGTTGCAGTTGAGGAGGATACGGACCTCGTCAAAGAGGCGTCGGATACACTCTCTGAGCTTGGCGTGGACACGGCAGCGACGGTACAGGGGAAACTGTCGGCCGGGTGTGCGGCGCAGGGCCCCTATGATGTGATTCTCGTCAATGGCGGGGTCGAGGGTGGTTTGGAGAAGCTGATCGACCAGTTGCGCGAAGGTGGACGTCTTGGCGTCGTGGTGATGGAAGGGGCGCTGGGCCGTGCCTTCTTGATCCGAAAGGCAGGATCGTCCATTTCGCAGCGCCCCTTGTTTGATGCAGTGGCACCAATCCTGCCCGGATTTACCAAAAAGCCCGCTTTCACGTTCTAGCGATTGCCGGGGACGGAAGCGCGGAATATTGACGCCCGTCACACTGTCGGCCACAAGAATGCATTACCTGTGACCAATATGGTCAGCTTGGCCGCTGGGAGCCAAGTGTTCAGGCAAGTGTGAGTGTGCAGGTCTGTCTGCCTGGTCTTTTGTGTATGGGGTCCGCCGCCATGGCTCGTTCTGTTTCTTCCGTGCGCATGATCCGTGCGCTGCGTGCAGCCCTTCTGGCTGGCGTGGCCCTGTCGATGGCAACAGCACCGGTTTCGGCCGAGACGCTGCAGGAGGCGCTTGAGACCACTTACGAAACCAATCCGACGCTTCTGGCTGCGCGCGCCGAGTTGCGTGCGACCGATGAAGGCGTGCAGCAGGCCAAAGCCGGCTGGCGCCCGACGGTCACGCTGCGGGCCACGATGGGCCGCACCGAAACCGACGAGCCGATCGAAACCATCCGTGAGCCTTGGCAGACGACCGTTTCCGCCAGCCAGCCGATTTTCTCGGGCGGCCGCACGCTGGCGGCCTTCAGCCAGGCCAAGGCGCTGGTGCGGGCAGGGCGCGCCTCCCTGCTTTCGACGGAACAGCAGGTACTGCTCTCAGCCGTGACCGCCTATATGGACGTGTTGCGCGACACCGCCGTCGTCGAACTTTCGCGCAATCAGGTGGCCGTGCTGGAACGCCAGCGTCAGGCAAGCCAGGACCGCTTTGATGTGGGTGAAATCACCCGTACCGACGTGGCGCAGGCGGAAGCCCGTCTGTCGCGCGCGCGCACGTCGCTGATTGCGGCCGAAGCACAATTGGCGGCCTCGCGTGCCTCTTATGAGCGCGTGGTCGGCCGTGCGCCGGAGGGACTGGAAGAGACCACGGCGCTGCCACCGCTGCCGGAATCGCTGGAGGCGGTGATAGCGGCCGCCCGCGAGCGCAATCCGCAGCTTGTGGCGGCGCGCGAAATCGAGCGTGCGTCAAGCTATGGCATTGACCGCGCCATCGGCGCGATGCTGCCGACCGTGTCGCTGGACGCAATCTGGACGCGGGGCGACGACGAGGCGACTGGCGGCACGCGCAATGAGAGCACGACCGTTGAGGGCGTGCTGACCATGCCGATCTATCAGGGCGGGGCGGAATATTCGACCATCCGTAAAGCGCGCGAAACAAATTCGCAGAACATGCTGGAGATCGCAGAGGCCGAGCGCAGCGTCATCGAACAGGCGACCAATGCCTGGGAAAACCTTCGCGCAGCGCGTTCATCCATCGAGTCTAACCGCAAGCAGGTTGAGGCGAGCGTGATCGCCTATGAGGGTGTCGAGCAGGAGGCCGAAGTGGGCGCGCGCACGACGCTTGATGTGCTTGATGCGGAGCAGGAGCTCCTCGACGCCCGCGTTTCGCTGGTGCGGGCAGAGCGGGACCAGCTGGTGGCCGCCTATGCGCTGCTGGCTTCCATGGGCCAGCTTGATGCCGCCACGCTGGGACTGAACGTCGAAATCTATAACCCGGTTGACCATTACGACGGGGTTGCAGGCGACTGGCTTGGTTTTCTTGGGGACTGAGCCGGTTTCTGCGGCTTTCTTTCCGCAAAAATTTCATCTGGCGGAAAAGTTTTTCCTCGCCTTCGGGCGGTGGGATTCTGTTAATCTCGCCATGGTGAGAATGCCCCCCGCTCNNCCCGAGGCAAAAGTGGCCGAGGCAGCGCCACTGCCCCAACCCGAGCCTCAGCCGCTTGCCGAGCCCGAGGAAGACATCCTCGACTTGACCGATATGGTCGCTGACGCACCTGCACCCGAGCCTGTCTTTGCGCCGCAGGTTGCGACCCCGCCAGCTCCCATGCCGGAACCTGTTGTTCAACAGGCCGTCTATACGCCGCCGACCCCCAGCATGCCGGCAACCCCGCCGGCTCCCGCCCCCCTCGTCGCTGCGAATGAAAGCGACATCGTTCTTGTGGATAACGACATGACCCGTTCTGACGACGATGGCCTGCTTTCCGGCAATGCGCTCGACCGCGCCGGTTCGGCCTTTGACCAGCTTTCCCGTGGTCTCGACCGCGGCAATGCCGACCGCAGCCTTGCCGTTTCTTCGGGCGATGGCCGCACCATCGAGGACATGATCCGCGAGATGCTCAAACCCATGCTCCAGAACTGGCTGGAAGATCACCTGCCGGAGATGGTTGAGCGTGTAGTACGGGAAGAAGTCGAGCGCGCCTCGCGCCGCGGCCGCCGCTGAACAAGCAATCGGACAACGCTGCTTCCGCCTCTGCCCGCGTGGCTTCAAGCGGGGGAGGCACGATCCGCGCTTGCGGATCGGGTGGGGGGACAGCGTTTCGAAAAGGCCCCCACCCGGATCGCAAGAACGATCCGACCTCCCCCGCGAAGGCGGAGGAGGTAGAAGGCGGGCGTCCCCGCCCAGCTTTTGCTTGACGCAAGCGGGGCGAGGCGTTTCCTCTCGCCCCATCAGCCACAACCCGCGCCCGGGACGGCGCGACGGGATGCTTTGCCATGCTTGAGAAGAATTATCACCCGCAAGGGGTGGAAGAACGGCTTTACCGCGCGTGGGAGGAGTCGGGGGCCTTTGCCGCCGGCAAGCGCCCCGGCGCCGAGCCCTATGTCATCATGCTGCCGCCGCCCAATGTCACGGGCTCGCTTCACATCGGCCACGCGCTGAACCACACGATCATCGACATCCTGATCCGCTATCACCGGATGCGCGGATATGACGTGCTGTGGCAGCCGGGCACGGATCATGCGGGTATCGCCACCCAGCTTGTGGTCGAGCGTCAGCTGCGTGACCAGCAGAC
>DEIC01000052.1:4069-12206 GCA_002352285.1 Alphaproteobacteria bacterium UBA2784
CTCATCTACAAAGACAAGCGGCTGGTGAACTGGGATCCGTCGCTGCAGACTGCGGTGTCGGACCTTGAGGTTGAGTCCATCGAGGTGCGTGGGCACTTATGGCATCTGCGCTATCCGCTGGCCGATGATCCATCACAGCACATCGTGGTGGCAACCACGCGGCCCGAGACCATGCTGGGCGACACCGCTGTTGCCGTGCATCCCTCTGACGAGCGCTACAAGGCGCTTGTCGGCAGACAGGTGCGGTTGCCGCTCTCGGGCCGTCTGGTGCCGATCATTGCTGACGACTATTCCGACCCGGAAAAGGGTTCGGGGGCGGTAAAGATCACGCCTGCGCATGATTTCAACGATTTTGAAGTCGGCAAGCGTCATGCACTTGAGATGATTTCCATTCTGGATCTGACGGGCAAGCTCAACGCAAACGCGCCTGAAGCCTATCGCGGCATGGACCGCTTTGAGGCGCGCAAGCGCATCGTCGCCGATCTCGACGCGCAAGGTTTGCTGGAAAAGGTCGAAGACATCACCCACGCCGTGCCGCACGACGAAAAGTCGAAGACGGTGGTGCTGGAGCCGATGCTGACCGAGCAATGGTACTGCAACGTCGCGCCGCTGGCCGAAAAGGCGATGGCGGTGGTGCGCAAGGGCGAGACCAAATTCGTTCCCGAAAACTGGGAGCGCGTGTTCTTCCAATGGCTGGAAAACATCCAGCCCTGGTGCATCTCGCGCCAGCTGTGGTGGGGCCACCAGATTCCGGCGTGGTACGACAAGGACGACAAGGTCTATGTCGCCGAAACGGAAGCGGAAGCCCAGGCGCAGGCGGGTGCGGGCGTTTCCCTTACGCGCGATCCCGATGTGCTGGATACATGGTTCTCGTCCGCACTGTGGCCGTACTCGACGCTGGGCTGGCCCGACAAGACGCCGGAGATGGAACGCTATTATCCCGGCAGCGTGCTGGTGACGATGTATGACATCATCTTCTTCTGGGTCGCCCGCATGATGATGACGGGCACGCATTTCCTGGGCCGCTCGCCGTTCCATACCGTGCTGTTGCACGCGCGCGTGGTGGACGAGAAGGGCCAGAAAATGTCGAAGACCAAGGGGAATGTGGTCGATCCCCTGACGCTGATCGACGAGTTCGGCGCCGACGCACTGCGCTTCTCGCTGGCGGTGGCTGCGGCGCCCGGGCGTGATCTGCGTGCGGGCAGGGGGCGCGTGGAGCCCTATCGCAATTTCTGCACCAAGATATGGAACGCCGCGCGCTTCTGCGAAATGAATGAGTGCGAGGGCCGGGCCGACTTTGACCCCGCCAAAGTCACAACGACGCTGAACCGCTGGATCATCAGCGAACTCGTCAAGACAGAGGAGCTGGTGCGGCTGGGCATCGAGGCCTATCGCTTCAACGATGCGGCTTCTGCGCTCTATCAGTTCGTGTGGAACGTCTATTGCGACTGGTTCCTTGAGTTTGCCAAGCCCGTGTTTGGCGGCGCGGAAGGGCCAGCAAAAACCGAAACGCGCGAGACGGCGGCATGGGTGCTGGACCAGATTTTGCTGCTGCTTCACCCCTTCATGCCCTTCATCACGGAAGAGCTGTGGGCGCGGGTGGCCGAGCACGGGCTTGCGCGCAAGACACCGCTCATCCTTGCAGACTGGCCGCGCTACGCCCATGACCTGATCGACAGGAAGGCGTCAGACGAGGTGAACCTGATCGTCGAAATCATTTCGGAGATGCGCTCGGTCCGCTCTGAAATGAATGTGCCGCCATCATCCAAGGCCGCGCTGATGGTGAAGGATGGCGACAACCATCTGATGGCGATGCTGGAGCGTTATGGTGAGGCGTTTGAGCGCATGGGCCGGGCGCTCACCATTTCGCCGGTTGCGGCGTTCGATAAGGGCGTCGCGCAGTTCGTGGCGGGCGGCCACAGCTTTGGCGTGTCGCTTACAGGGCTGATCGACGTCGAGAAAGAGGGCGCGCGCCTGAAGAAGGAGATCGCGCGGCTGGAATCCGACATCGCCAAGGCGGATGCCAAGCTCAACAATGCCGACTTTGTGGCGCGTGCGCCCGAAGATGTCATCGTCGAGCAGCGCGACCGGCGTGACGAAGCGGCAGCCCGGCGCGACAAGCTTTCGCAGGCGCTGGCGGCAATCAGTTAGCAGCTTGTGGAATGTGCAACTCACAAACTTCCTCATCCTGAGCCTTCGTCGAAGGACGCACCGCGCAGATGCAAAGCGTGGTTCGTGGCTCGACGAATGCTCGCCATGAGGGAAGGCTCACCATGAGGTTGCAGGTGATCTGCATTGCCGCAGCGGCATTGGCTTTCAGAAAGCGGCCAACGAAGTAGCTTCGTAAAGATGGTGCACTTTCCTTGCACACAAATGTAGCGCAAGGGGCAGGGGTTGTGCTGCAATGCAGCGCAAACCCCTTTCCCTGCGCTTGAGCCCATGACCCGCTTCGACAAATCAAAACTGCCTTCCCGCCACGCCACTGTCGGTCCGGCGCGCGCGCCACATCGCGCGTTCTACTACGCCATGGGCCTGAAAGAGGCCGACATTGAAAAGCCGTTTGTCGGCGTCGTCTCGTGCTGGAACGAGGCTGCGCCCTGCAACATCGCCCTGATGCGTCAGGCGCAGGCGGCCAAGGCGGGCGTGAGTGCGGCGGGTGGGACGCCGCGCGAGTTCTGCACCATCACCGTCACCGACGGCATCGCCATGGGGCATGAGGGGATGAAGTCATCCCTGATCTCTCGCGAAGTGATTGCCGACAGCTGCGAACTGACCATGCGCGGCCATTGCTATGACGCGATGGTGGGCATTGCGGGATGCGACAAGTCGCTGCCCGGCCTGATGATGGCGATGCTGCGGCTCAACGTGCCGTCGGTTTTCATGTATGGCGGTTCCATCAAGCCCGGCTGTTTCAAGGGCAAGGATGTCACCATCCTCGACGTATTTGAGGGCGTGGGCGAGCATCGCGCGGGCAAACTTTCCGACGGCGATCTGCATGAGCTTGAAACGCATGCGTGCCCCGGTGCGGGCGCGTGCGGCGGGCAGTTCACCGCCAACACGATGGCGTGCGTCAGCGAGGCGATTGGCCTTTCTCTCCCCTATGCCAGCGGGGCGCCTGCCGAAATGCTGGAACGCGACGATTTTGCGCGCCAGTCGGGCGAGGCCGTAATGGAACTGATCGCGCGCAACATCCGCCCGCGCGACATCTGCACGCGCAAGGCATTCGAGAATGCGGCGGCCATTGTTGCCGCAACCGGCGGCTCCACCAACGCGGCATTGCATCTGCCTGCGATGGCGAATGAATGCGGCATCGCCTTTGATCTCTTCGATGTTGCGGAAATTTTCCGGCGCACGCCCTATCTGGCGGACCTGAAACCCGGTGGGCGGTTTGTTGCCAAAGACATGTTTGAGGCCGGTGGCGTGCCGATGCTGCTCAAGGTGCTGCTGGATGGCGGTTATATTCACGGCGATTGCATGACTGTCACCGGCAAGACGATGGCCGAAAATCTCGCGGGCGTTACCTTCAACGCCAAGCAGGAAGTGGTGCGGCCGCTTTCCAACCCGCTGTCGCCCGAGGGCGGCGTGGTGGGATTGAAGGGCTCGCTCGCGCCGCAGGGCGGCATCGTGAAAGTGGCGGGCATGAAACGCCTGCAGTTCCGCGGTCCTGCGCGCTGCTTTGATTGCGAGGAAGATGCGTTCGCGGCGGTTGACGCACGAAAGATCAAGGCGGGCGATGTCATCATCATCCGCTATGAGGGGCCAAAGGGCGGGCCGGGCATGCGGGAAATGCTCTCGACCACGTCTGCGATCTATGGGCAGGGGTTGGGCGAGAGTGTTGCTCTCATCACCGATGGCCGGTTTTCGGGTGCGACGCGCGGCTTCTGCATCGGGCATGTGGGGCCAGAGGCGCAGGCGGGCGGCCCGATCGCGCTGGTCAAGGATGGCGACATGATCGCCATTGATGCGGAGAAAGGCACGCTCGACCTTGAAGTGTCCAAGGACGAGCTGGCGCGCCGCCACGCGGCATGGGCGCCGCGAAAGCACATGTACACATCAGGCACGTTGTGGAAATACGCGCAGCTGGTGGGCGATGCGCGCCACGGCGCTGTTACGCATGGCGGCGCCCGCGCAGAGTCGCATGTCTATGCGGATATTGAGGGGTAGTGCTCCGCTTCAGCCTCCGCCCGCGTGACTTCACGCGGGGGAGGCACGATCCGCTCTTGCGGATCGGGTGGGGGAATCGGCAATTAGCAATGGCCCCCACCCGGCATGCAAAGGCATGCCGACCTCCCCCGCAACAAGTTGCGGAGGAGGTAGAGAGAGCATTGCTACCCCGCAAACTTCGCCCACACTGGCACGTGGTCAGAGGGTTTGTCGTGGCCGCGCACATGTTTGTCGATGCCGGTTGAGACAAGCCGGTCGGCGGCGAGCGGCGAGAGCATCAGATGATCGATGCGCAGGCCGTTGTTCTTTGGCCATGCGCCCGCCTGATAGTCCCAGAACGTGTAGGTTTCCTTTGCGCTGGTGCAGGAGCGCACGGCATCTGTCAGCCCCAGCGCGCGATAGCGGCGGAAGAACTGACGCACCTCGTTGCGGAACAGGGCGTCGTCGCGCCACGCTTTCGGATCGTGGCAGTCAATGTCCTCCGGCATGATGTTGTAATCGCCCATGACGACCAGCGGCATGTCGGGCGATTTCATCTCACCCTCCACCCAGGCGAAAAGCGCCTCTAGCCAGCGTTGCTTATAGTCCCACTTTTCGCTAGGCACGGGATTGCCGTTGGGCACATAGAGATTGGCGATGTGAAAGGGCGCGCCGCCCTTGGGGTAGATACGCGCGGCGATGAAGCGCGACTGTTCGTCTGCAAAGCCGGGCAGGCCACGCGTGACATCCTCCATCTTATGCTTTGAGAGGAGGGCGACGCCGTTATAGGTCTTCTGGCCAAAGGTCTCGCAGCGATAGCCCAGCGCCTCGATCTCAAGGCGCGGGAAGGCGTCATCCACGCATTTGATCTCCTGCAGGCCCGCGACATCGGGCGCGCGCTCCCTCAGCCAGCCTGTGACAGCGGGAAGGTGGGCCTTGATCGAATTGACGTTGTACGTGGCGATGCGCATGGGCGGACCTTGCCAGCCTCACCGCACGAAGGAAAGAGCTAGACCGAAAATGACGTTCCGCAGCCACACGACGATTTCGCGTTCGGGTTCCTGATCTGGAACGAAGCGCCGATCAGTTCGTCCACCCAATCGAGTTCGCTGTCCTTCAGAAGTTCCAGCGACACACTGTCGATCAGCACTCGGGCGCCGTCGCGCTCGATCAGAAGGTCATCGTCGGTCTTCGCGTCGTCGAATGAAAAGCCATACTGAAAGCCGGAGCAGCCGCCACCCGATACCGCCACGCGCAGCATGGCACCCGGCGCTTCTTTGGCCAGGATCGCGTTGATCTTTGCCGCGGCGCGGGCGGTCACTGAAAAGGGCAAGGTGGCAGTGTCAGACATGGCGTGGCGTGTTTCGGGCGATTTCAAGCGTGCAACTCATGCTATATGTAAGGGCCATGAGCCTGAATTCAAAGCCCCGGCCAGCCTTGGCCCCCTATGCTGCCGACTGGGCGCAATCGCGCGGCCGTCTGCACAAAGAGCCGGAAAGCGCCACCCGCACCCCGTTCCAGCGCGACCGGGACCGCATCATCCATGCCGCCGCCTTCCGCCGCCTGAAGCACAAGACCCAGGTTTTCGTGTTCCACGAGGGCGACCATTTCCGCACCCGCCTGACCCATTCGCTGGAGGTGGCCCAGATCGCGCGGTCCATCGCCCGCACGCTGGGTCTGGACGAGGATCTGGCCGAGACGCTGGCCCTGTCGCACGACCTTGGGCACACCTGCTTTGGCCATGCGGGAGAGGATGCGCTGGACGCCTGCATGGCGCCCTTTGGCGGGTTCGATCACAATGCGCAGGCGCTGAAAATCGTTACCGAGCTGGAGCAGCGTTATCCGCGGTTCAACGGCCTCAACCTCACGTGGGAGACGCTGGAAGGGCTGGTCAAGCACAACGGACCATTGGGCGGACCGCACGCCACGCGCAAGGCGGGTGAGTTCATCCGGGCCTATAGCGTGCGCCATGATCTGGAGCTTGAGCGGTTTGCCAGCATCGAGGCGCAAGTTGCTGCGATCTCTGACGATATTGCCTACAACAATCACGACATTGACGACGGTCTTCGCGCGGGATTGTTCAGTGTCGATGATCTGATGGCGCTGCCGCTGGTGGGCGATCTGTTCCGCAGTGCGTTTGACCGCTTTCCGGGAGTCGAGGCCGACCGGGTCGTGCCGGAGGCGATCCGCGACCTGATCGGCCTGATGGTGGCTGATGTGGTGGGCGAGGTGCGCCGCCGCACTGCGGCAGCCGGCATTTCCTCCGCCGAGGCTGTTCGCGCGCACAACAGCCAGATCGCCGGGTTTTCGGACGGTCTTGCCCGCGACATCGGCGTGCTGCGGCAATTCCTGTTTGACCGTATGTATCGCCACCACCGGGTCTGGCGCATGGCGACCAAGGCCAAGCGGACAGTGACGGAGCTGTTCGGCGCCTTTGTCGAAGACCCCCGCCTGCTGCCGGAAGAATGGCGCAGCCAATGCAGCAAGCCGGGCGAAACCCAAACGGCCAAGGCGGTGGCCGACTATATTGCGGGCATGACTGACCGCTATGCGCTGGTCGAGCATCGGCGGCTTTTCGGCATGGATCTGTGGCCGCAGGCCGAATAAGGCCAAACCAGTTGAAATTGGCCGAAAAAATTCCGGGGCAGGGTGCCCCGGCGGGCACGATTTGGCCGCAAGTCGTTTGCTAGACTTGGTGCCTTGAACGTGATTCGATTCCGGCGCCGAAAATCTGCCGGTGCCTCTGGTTGCGGAAATTCAGGATGACCAATCTTGAGCGCGGCGCTTATGAGCCGGACTATGACGATCCCCTGACCTATGACGAGGGCGGGGACGAGGGGGAAAGCTCTGCGCGCTCGCCGCTGTTTCTGACCCTTGCCGTTCTGGTTCTGGCGGCTTTTGCTGCCGTGGTCTGGGTTGCCTATCAGCAGGGTGTGCGCCAGTCGGATCGCGGCGGACCGCCGGTGATTGTTGCCGACACCTCGCCCGTGCGCGTGCCGCCCTCTGATCCGGGCGGGGAAACTGTGCCCGATCAGGACAAGCTGATCTATGATCGTATTACGGGCGACACGACTGAGCCCGTCGAAACACTGATGCCGCCGCCGGAAGACCCGGTGCCGCTGCCCACCGCGCCGTCGCCAACGCCTACAGTGCCGCGCGGCAGTGTGGTCCCGGCTGAGGAGATCACCAGTCCGCCGGTTGAAGAGATTCCAGCCCCGCCGCCCGCCGCCGAAACCCGGCCCGCCGAGGTTGCGCCGAGCGTACCTGCTGAAGACCTGGCCGAGCTTGATCCGGGCCTGCCTGCGGCGGCCGCAGCCGAGGTCTCGCCAACTTCCGGCGCGTTCGTTGTGCAGGTCGGCTCCTATGCCAGCGATGCGCTGGCGGCGGCGGCGTGGCAGGAGATCAAGGGCGGCAATCAGGATCTGCTGACGGGCCTGAAACCCGACATCAAGCCGGTTGATCTGGGCGAGCGCGGCACGTGGTATCGCCTGCGCATTGGTCCGTTTGCCACCCGCGGCGATGCCAACGAGCTTTGCCAGAAACTTTCGGCGCGCGGGCGCGACTGTCTGATCGCCAAGCCGTAAGGCATTGAATGGGGAGGCCGGGCCAGCAACGCAACCGCGCGGCTGCAACCGGTCCGGGGGAGTGCGAGCGTGCTTGTCAGTGCATCCATTCTTGGCTGTGCCGGGCTTGAGCTTTCGGCCAATGAGCGCGCGTTCTTCCGCGATGCGCGGCCGTGGGGTTTCATCCTGTTTGCGCGCAATTGCGACAATCCCGACCAGGTGCGCCGCCTGACCGCTTCGTTGCGCGAAAGCGTGGCGCGCGACGCGCCGATCTTCATCGATCAGGAGGGTGGGCGCGTGGCGCGCCTGAAGCCGCCGCACTGGCGCGCATCGCCCGCAGCTGCCCTCTTCGGCCAGCTGTTCAAGGACACCGAAGATGGCGGGCGCGAGGCTACCTATCTCAATGCGCGCCTGATCGCCTCTGAACTCAT
>DEIC01000052.1:12213-25808 GCA_002352285.1 Alphaproteobacteria bacterium UBA2784
GCGGGCGCTGACAGCCACGAGGCGCTGCCCGTTGTTGATGCCCAGCACGAGGAACTGAGCAAAGTTGATTTCGTCACGTTCCGTGGTCTCAACACGCTGCCAATGGCGATGACGGCGCATGTCGTCTATTCGGCGATTGATGCGCAGCGTTGCGCGACACTGTCACCCAAGATCATCCACACGATCATCCGCGGCGAGATCGGCTTTCAGGGCCTTCTGATGAGCGATGATCTTTCCATGAAGGCGCTCCAGGGCACCTTTGCGGAACGGGCGCGCGCGGCGCTCAATGCCGGCTGCGATGTGGTGCTCCACTGCAACGGCAACATGGATGAAATGAAAGCCGTGCTGGAGGGCACGCGCACGCTTGCGGGCGAGGCTGCTGAACGGGCCGAGGCGGCCCTTGCGTGCTTGCGCAAAGCAGCCCCCGTTGATATCGACGGCGTGGAGAAACGCATTGCCCGGATTATGAGCGAGCGGCAGGTGGAAAGCGCATGAACGGCCAGCGCGCAGACGAAAACGCCAACGCGGGCGAGAGCACGGTTAACGCGGCGGACGAAGCGTTCGACGCGCCGCCGGTCGCCGCGCCGTCGGAGGCGTCGGGCGCGGCCCTGTTTGTCGATGTCAGCGGCTTTGAAGGGCCGCTCGATCTTCTGCTGACGCTGGCGCGGACGCAGAAAGTTGACTTGCGCAAGATCTCCATTCTGGCGCTGGCGGACCAATATCTCGAATTCATCAATGGCGCGCGCAAGCTGGAGCTTGATCTGGCGGCCGACTATCTGGTGATGGCGGCGTGGCTTGCCTATCTGAAAAGCAAACTGCTTCTGCCGGAGGAAAATCCGGTTGAGGGCGAACCTTCGGGTGAAGAGCTGGCAGCGCGTCTTGCGTTCCGCCTGCAAAAGCTCGAAGCGATGCGCGATGCCGCTGCACGCCTGATGGCGCGCGACCGGCTGGGGCGCGATGTGTTCAGCCGGGGCATGCCCGAGGGCATCCGCCTCATCCGCACGCCGCAATGGGGCGACAATCTCTTTGATCTGCTCAAGGCCTATGCCGAACAGCGCGTGAAAAAATTCGGCGGCAGGCTTTCGGTTGTGCGCGCGCCCGTCTATGCAATCGAAGAGGCGCGCAAGCGGCTTGAATCGATGCTGGGCGCCATCCCCGACTGGAGCCGCCTGGATGCGCTGCTGCCTGAGGGCTATGGCCTCGGCAAGATGAAGCGCACGGCAGTGGCGAGCACGCTTTCCGCAAGCCTTGAAATGGCGCGCGACGGCAAGGTGGAGCTGCGCCAGATGACACCCTTTGGCGCGATCTATCTGCGCAGCAAGACGCCGGACGGCGACGGAGAAACGGCCCATGGATGAGAGCGCCATGACCAAGCGCGAAGAGCCCGACGACAACCCGCAGGGCGAAACAGGCACACAAGATGCCGCGCCCGTGTCGCAATTGCGGGCGGCCACGAACGAGCATATCCGCATGCTTGAGGCGATCCTGTTTGCCGCCAGCGAACCGCTGGACGAAGAAACGATTGCCGACCGCATGCCCGAGGGTGCAGACGTTCCGGGCCTGATTGCGCATCTGCAATCGCTCTATTCCACGCGCGGCGTCAATCTGGTGGCGGTCGCGGGCAAATGGGCGCTGCGCACGGCAGGCGACCTTGCCTTCCTGATGCGCCGCGAAACGGTTGACCAGAAGCGGCTGTCGCGCGCGGCCCTGGAGACACTGGCCATCGTTGCCTATCATCAACCCGTGACACGCGCGGAGATCGAAGACATCCGTGGTGTGACCGTTTCGAAGGGCACGCTCGACCTTCTTTTGCAGATCGGCTGGGTGAAGATGCGCGGCAAGCGCCGCACGCCGGGCCGTCCCGTCACCTATGGCACCACTTCCGAATTTCTTGCGCATTTCGGCCTTGAAAGCCTTGGCGATCTTCCGGGCATTGACGAGATGCGGCTGGCAGGTCTCCTTGAACTCAAGGTGCCCGCCGGCTTCAGCGTGCCGCAGCCAAGTGACGCGCTTGCCGCCGATGAAGATCCGCTGGACGCCGACGAGCTTGATCTTCTGAAAACAGGTGGTGACGAGCTGCCGTGAGCAACGCGCCGCTCATCTTCGACGGCGTCTCGCGCAGTTTTGAAGCGGCGCCCGGCAACATNNTGCGGCTCGCTGCCGGTGTCGAACGGTGCGACAGCGGCACGATCCGCATCGGCGATGAGATCATTGACGGCAGCGGGCGCTTTGTGCCGCCGGAACTGCGCCGCGTTGGCCTGATGTTTCAGGACTATGCGCTGTTTCCGCACATGAATGTGCTTTCCAATGTGATGTTCGGGCTTTCGCGGTTTTCGCCGCCTGAGCGCGAGCCGAGAGCGCGGGAAGCACTTCGGCGCGTTGGTCTTGCGCATCATGCAGCGTCATGGCCCCACACGCTGTCAGGCGGCGAGCAGCAGCGCGCCGCGCTTGCCCGCGCGCTGGCGCCAGCGCCGCGCGTGATGATGATGGACGAGCCGTTTTCCGGTCTCGACGGGCGCCTGCGCGAAAGCGTGCGCGATCAGGCCATCAGCCTCTTGCGGGAGGCGGGAACGCCAACACTTTTCGTAACCCATGATCCCGATGAAGCTCTGCGCATGGCCAGCCGCATCATCCTGATGCGCAAGGGCCGCATTGTGCAGGCAGGTACGCCGGAGGACATTCTGCTCCGGCCTGTTGACCGTGAGGCGGCGGCGTTCTTCTCGCCCCTGAATGTGGTGACGGGCAAGGTTGCGGGCGGGCAGGTGGAAACGATATTGGGACGTTTTGCGGCGACCGGACTTGCCGACGGCGCTGCGGTGGAAATTGCCTTCCGGCCCGATGATTTTGAAATTGTTGCGGCAGGCGGTACGCCAGCGCGCGTGGCCCACTGCGCACCCGGCATTGGCGGGTATGCGATTGAGGTTGAAGTGGCGGGAACTTCGTTCAGTCTGCGCCATTCCCGGCCTGCCCGGAACGGTGAAACCATTCTCGTCGCCGGAAAGCGGGAAAAGGTGCTGGTGTTTCCCACCACCGGCGCTTGATGATCAGCTGACCGCAAACACCCGGCCTTCAAAGATCGTGCCCCAGATGGCGATATCTTTCAGCGCCTCCGGCGCGGTGGCTTCGGGGTCATCTTCCAGCACCGTGATGTTGGCAAGTTTGCCGGGCACAAGGCTTCCCATCTCGTGATCGAGCCGCCATGAGTGCGCGGCATCCAGCGTCACGGCGCGCAGGGCCTGATGCACCGAGAGGCGCTGGTCAGGGCCTGCGATGCGGCCCGAGACCGTCTTGCGGTTGACCGCTGCCCAGACATTGAAGAGGGGGCGGGCAGGGCCGATCGGCATGTCGGAATGAAGCGAAACCGGCACGCCCGCGCGCACACATGACCCCAGCCGCGTCATATTGTCGGCGCGCTCTGGCCCCAGGCCCCAGTTGCCATAGGCATCGGCAAAGGCAGGCACGTAATAGGGATTGGCGCTGACAACCGCCTTTAGCTGCGCAATGCGCTCCACCTGTTCCTCGGTCGAATTGGCGAAGTGAACGATCACTGTGCGGTGGTCATCGCGCGGCGCGCGGGCGAGCGCGGCATCCAGCGTGTCGAGCACCATGTCGAGGCCCAAATCGCCATTGACGTGAATATGCGGATTGAAGCCGGCATCCCAGTAAATCTGCCACGCCGCCTTGAAGTTTTCCGGCTCGGTCATCCACTCGCCGCGATGGCCGTCGGTATAGCCGTCGCGCATCTGCATTTTCTGCGAGACGATGGCGCCATCGGCAAAGAACTTTATCTGGCCGTCGAGGAAACGGACCTTGCCGCCGGAAGCCGAAGCAATGACTTCACGCGTGCGGGCAAGCGCATCCGTGCGGTGGCGCTCATACATCGTGCGGCCATCAACAATCAGCGTCGTTGTAAAGGGCGTATCGGCATGGCCAAGAACCGACTGATAGAGGGCAAGTTGCTCGGGTCCGATCTGCGCGCCCGGCTCGTTCAGGGCCGTCACGCCTGCGCGGTGCATGTAGGTTTTCAGGAGCGTCAGCCCGCGCACCAGACGCTGGGGTGTGGCGAAGGCCGCCATCAACGGCGCCAGGATCAGGTTCAATCCTTTTTCAAAGAAATGGCCGCGATGCCAGTCCGCCTGTTCGCTGGCAAGGCCATGGCCTCTAGTCATCTCTTCCGTAATGCCAAAGGCGTTGAGCGCCGCCGTATTCAGATAAAATTCGTGGCAAGAGCGATGCCAGACAGCAATCGGCCGCGTGGCGGAAATCCCATCCAGCAGCGCGCGCGACAATTCGCCGTGCCAATATTGATGAAAGCCCCAGCTGGCAAAAAAACTGGTGTCACCCGGCACCGCATTGACGGCGCTGGCAAGGCGCGTGCGGTAATCGTCCGGCGTCTCGCAGGCGGGCGCGGTGCGATCAGGTAAATCCCACTCATCATTGGCGATCACCTCACAGCTCATGGAGAGGGCAGCAAGAACGGGATGCAGATGCTGCTCGATCAGACCCGGCGTCAGCACCTTGCCGGCAAAGCGCGGGTCGATCACATAAGTCTGCCCCTTCAAGGCAGCTTCCACCTCAGCAAGGGTTCCCACCGACAGGATGCGCCCCGCCTGCACGGCGATGGCGGTGGCGGACGGACGGGCGTCATCCATGGTGATGATGCGGCGGGCAGTATAGATGGTGAGTTGGGGAAGGGCGGGCTCGCTTTCCGGATCGGCATTTGCCTTGCCTGCTCCGATCATGGCGCCCGCAGCGGCACCGGCGGCCATGGTAAGAAACTGTCGGCGGCCCAGCGTATTGAAATGGGCGCTGACGGCCTCGCCCCACGCATGGCAGACGCAGGCCACGTCTGAAAATGCGCGCATTCCGCCTTGGGCCAGCATGCCTGCAAAAGACGTGGCCGGAGAGTTTTGGGGAGCCATCGGCGTGATCCTCACGGAGATTTTTCCAGAAATGACAGGCGAACACGGGAGTTCTGGCGGGTCAATGCCGCCCACACTGCCGGTTGCAGCATCTGGCCTTCATTGCTTCTTGACGCCTGCTTTGCGATTATGGCGCAACGCAGCATGAAGCTCTGCCAGTTTGCGCAGGGCTGTAACGCAGGAACTTTCCATGGGCAGTCTGTCTATCTGGCACTGGCTCGTTGTGCTTCTTCTGGTCGTGCTTCTTTTCGGGCGCGGCAAGATTTCCGACATGATGGGCGATGTCGCCAAGGGCATCCGCAGCTTCCGCAAGGGGCTGAATGATCCTGATGACAACTCGCAGCCCCCCAAGGGCGGCAGCCAGTAACCGCGGCGCACCGCCCCCGGAGCTGCGGGCGGAAAGGGATCGCACGCGATGTTCGACATCGGCTGGGCAGAGCTTCTGGTGATTGCCATGGTCGCCATCGTCGTGGTGGGGCCGCGCGATCTGCCGCGTCTGATGCACAAAGCCGGTCAATGGATGACCAAGGCCCGCAAGATGGCGTCGCATTTCCAGGCTGGCATCGAGGAGATGGCCCGTCAGGCCGAGCTTGAGGAGTTGCGCAAGGAAGCAAAGACGATTGAGCGCGATCTGACGCAGCTTGATCCGTCAAAGCCTTTGGGCGCGGGGTCTGGCGGCGGCAATGCGACTGCGGCGCCTGCGCCCCAAGCCGGCAACAGCATCCGTGCGGTTGATCCCAATCCCCCCGTTCCGGCCGAACCCGTTCACGGCATTGAGCCATGAATACTGCGCACAAGAAATCCGCCGAGAAGGATGAGGCGCATATCGAGGCCTCCCGCGCGCCATTGATGGAGCACTTGATAGAGCTGCGCACGCGGCTGTTATGGTCGTTCGTTGCGTTCTTTCTGGCGTTTGGCGTGTGCTTTTACTTTGCCTCTGACATCTATGCCGTTCTGGTTCACCCGCTGGCAGATGCATTTGGCGGCGAGAGCGGCCGGCGCCTGATCTATACGGCGCTCTACGAAACCTTCCTGACCTATGTGAAGGTCGGCTTCTTTGGCGCGTTGTGCATTTCGTTCCCGATGCTTGCGGCGCAAATCTGGTTCTTTGTGGCGCCCGGCCTTTACCGCAATGAGCGGCGCGCCTTCCTGCCGTTTCTGGCCGCAATCCCGGTCTTCTTCGCGGCGGGGGTGGCGGTCGTCTATTATTTCATCATGCCGATGGCGATCCGGTTCTTCCTGGGGTTTGAAACGGCGCCCATGGAAGGCGAAATCCCCATCCAGCTTGAGGCCAAGGTCAGCGAGTATCTCAACCTTGTCATGGCCCTGATCTTTGCCTTTGGTGCGTGTTTTCAGCTGCCGGTGGCGCTGGTGCTGCTGGGCCGGGTCGGCATTGTGTCGTCCAAGGCGCTGATGGCTGGGCGTCGCTATGCCATCGTCGGCATCTTTGCCGTGGCAGCCGTCCTGACCCCGCCTGACGTTCTGAGCCAGGTGGCTTTGGCCGTGCCGGTCATCCTGCTCTATGAGCTGTCGATCTGGGCCGTCTGGCTGATCGAGCGCAAGCGGGCCAAGGGCGACAGCGAGGCAGGAGAGGTTGCCGCTACCTCCCATCTTCCGACCGAGGCGGATTCCAAGTCCGGCTAGCCGTCCTTGCGGGCAAGGGCCGTTTTGGCCTCGTTCCACAACAGGTCCATGCGCTCCAGTCCGGCATCGGCCAGCGGAACGCCTTCCTTTTCAAGCTGTTGCTCAATGAACTGAAAGCGTCGGACGAACTTGTCGTTTGTGCTGCGCAAGGCCTTTTCAGGATCGATCCCATAGAGGCGAGCGTAGTTGGCCAGAACAAACAGGATGTCGCCGAACTCGTCTTCGCGAGCGGCGTGATCGTCACTGTTTTCAATCGTTTGTGCGAACTCGCTTACTTCCTCTCTCAGCTTGTCGAGCACCTTGGCCGGCGTTTTCCAGTCAAATCCGACGCGGGAGGCGCGCCTGGTCAGCTTCTCAGCCCGGGTCAGCGCGGGCAGGGCAAGCGGCACATCAGCAAGAATACTGGTGTGACCGGGCTTTGTGGCGCGCTCTTGAGCCTTGGCCTCTTCCCACGCCCTGGTCTGCGCCTCTGCCGTCCGGATATCGGCTGTGCCGAAGACATGGGGGTGGCGGCGGGTCATCTTGGCGATCACGGCTTCGGCCACGTCGGCATAGGTGAAAGCGCCCTGTTCAGCCGCCATCTGGGCGTGAAAGACCACTTGGAAGAGCAGGTCGCCCAGCTCATCCTTCAAGGCGGCAAGGTCGGCCCGCGCAATTGCATCGGCCACCTCATAGGCCTCTTCGATCGTATAGGGGGCGATGGTGGCGAAGTTCTGCTCCCGGTCCCACGGGCAGCCGCCCTCCGGGTCGCGCAGGCGGGCCATGAGCGCCAGCAGCCGGGAGGTGGCGTCGTCAGCTGCGGTCATTGCGGCTCGTTGACGGACAGGGGCAGGGGCTGATCGGTCATGTCGCGGTTGCGGCGGTTCTCGGCAATCTTCTCGCGCAGTGCCTTCTGGCGGGTTTCATCCAGCGGGAAGTTCCACATCGTGGCTGCCGTCAGGAACAGGAAGATCATCGGCAGGAAGACATAGATGTAGAGGAAGTTCTCGATCGCTTCGGGCGTATTGACGGCGCCATGCGCCGAGGAAAATCCGATCATGTCGAGGACGGGATAGGCAATGGCCGGGGCCAGCGCATAGCCCATCTTGTTGGTCATCACGAGCAGCGAGTAGTAGGTGCCGGCGCGCTCCTTGCCGGTTTGGGCCGTGTCTTCATCGGCTACGTCGGCCATGATGGCCCGAAGCAGGAACCCGGCGACGCCATAGGCAAAACCATAGAAGGCAAAAGCGGCGGCCAGCATCCAGAAATCGCCCGGCGTTATCAGCATGATGCCGGGAAGAGTGAGCGCCGAATAAAACATCGCAAATGCCAGCGTGCGATGCTTGGAAAACTTGTAGGAAATCCGGATCCATACCGGAATGCCAGCCAGGCCAGACAAAAAGTAAATCAGGAGCAGGATGAACTCCTGACCCGGCAGCTGATAGGCAATGGTGATCAGGAAGATGAAGAGCGCGGCGGTAATGCCCGGCGCCAGCCCTTGAAAAAGATCAGCCAGCAAAAGCCGTTGCAGCGCTCTGTTCGTGCGCAATACGCGCCACGCCGCACGCCAGTCTTCGTGTCCGTGATGTTCGACAAGCGGCGGCTCCGGCACATAGCGCCATGCTATCACCACCGTGATCGGCAGCACGATGATGATGAAGGCACCCATCACCATGACCTTGTTGGCAAAACCTACAGGGCCAATTGCGAAATATTCGGGTGCAATGAGGGCCACAAGCTCGGGAAGCACCAATACCGTCAACATGCCAAAGATGAAGGCAAATTCCCGCGCACCCTGAATGCGGCTGCGCTCCTTGTAGTCGGGGGAAAGCTCCGCACCCCAGGACATATGCGCAATCGCAATCGTGGAGTAGGCGAGGTAGGCGACAATCGCCCAAATTGTCAGATAGACCCAGTCGCCCTTGTTCTCGAGGGGCGGCACAAACAGCATGAACACGCCGCCCAGAATAAAGGGGACGGCCAGCGTGACCCACGGCTTGCGGCGTCCCCAGCGTGTCCGCGTCCGGTCCATGAAGTAGCCGAGCAAGGGATCGACCAGGAGATCAATCAGTCGGACAAGGCCAAAGATGAGCCCGACTTCGGCCTGCGGCACTTGCATGACGATGGTGTAGAAGGGTGCAACCACGAGGGCCAGGGGCAGACCAAGGCCTGATATCGGGATGCACGGCCCGGCATAGGCCGCGACCGTTCGCAAGGGCAGCTTGAACTGGCTCATCGCTTTAGGGGGCTCGTTGACAGCTGGATTCCAATGCGCTCATGGAACAGGGCCACGCGCGCAGGCACAAGCCTTGAAACTACCGGCGTTTTCTGCGTTTGCGGCACCTATGCGTTTGGTGCCGGTTATTACCGATAATTTGAATTATGGAAATCTCTGATATGACGCGGGTGTGCCGACGCATCGGCTTTGCCGTCTTCGACATTTCAGCCTTTGTCTTCGGCGACCAATGCAACGCGAAAACCCGCATCGCCGAGTATCACCATCACCTCAAGCGCGCTTTGATACGCACTTTCCTGCGTCAAGGGCTCATCAGATTTGAGGATGACACGAAGGCCCGTTTTCCCGCCTGATGCGCGCAGGGCTGCAGCCGCAAGTTCCGCGAGGACGACCGTTTCGGTTTGGCTACCGCCATAGGTTCCGACCGTCACTGTGGCGTCTTGATGGAGGACAACCTCCAGCGCCATTTCCTGCGCAAGAACCGGTGCAGTTGTTTCCGGCAGCACCTGCGCAAATAGGACTGCCGCGAGGAGGAGCGCGGCCAAAGGTTGCTTGAAGCGCTTCAAAAAGAAACCCCTCTTCCCGCGGCGGCCCTTCCCGCCCCAGCTCAATCTCTCATTTGGAAGACAACCTGCACCCGCACATTCTCGCGCTTGATGGCAACGCCGCCGCGCAGCTGCGGCTTATACGTCCACCGCCGCACGGCCTTCAGTGCCTCACGGTCAAAGCCATAGCCGTCCGGCGATACGGCAACGACGCGCACATCAGCGACCGAGCCATCGGGCAAGATGGTGAGAAGGAGATCGACCACACCATCCTTGCCATACCGGAGCGCGCGCTCTGGATAGTCGGGCTGGACGCGGCGGTCAGGCTTCGGCTCGACCTCTTCAAAGGCGACCATCGGGCCATCCGGGTTTGCGGGGCCGGTCTGCGGCGGAAGCGGCAGCGGCGCGACATCCGACTGGTAGGCGGTTTCGACCGGCTTGGGGGCAATTTGCGGCTGCACGGGTTCGGGCTCGCGCACCGGCGGCGGTGGCTCCTCAACCGGCGGCGCCGGCGGAATGATCACCGCGGTGATGGGCTCAATCGGCTGCGGTTCTGGCGCCACGAAGTTGAAGGAGTCGATAAACCACAGTCCTGCCGCCAGATGCAGCAAGATCGAAACCCAGATTGTCGTCACCATCGTCCGGTTCATGGCGCACCTTCCACTTCCCATTGGCCACTTCTGCTAGCCACTTCCGCCAAATCTCACCCTGCGGTTGCGGCCGAGTCATGATCACGGAATTGTGATCCAAGCACTCTTCATGATCAATAATGAAATGGCGGGATCAGGGCCATTTCTTGAAACTTTCGGAATGATGATGGCCAAAACAAAACGGCGCCCGCGAAGGGCGCCGTTGAGAGTTGCGCAGCCAGGTGACGTCAGCAGGCCACTTCGCCCGCTCCGCTGCCGCACACGTCTTCGGCGATCAGAGCGACCTGATCGTAGCCATTCTGCTGAAGGATATTCAGCGCGCGAATGACGTCCTTGTAGATGACACCCTGGTCGGCGCGCACCATCAGGCGATAGGTACGGTCGCCGTTTGTGCGTTCCAGAATGACCGGGCCAAGGTTGCCCCACTCGACTTTCGTCTCTTCGCCGGTCAAACCGCCAATGATGATTTCGCCGTTTTCAGACAGCGAGATGAAGATCGGATCTTTCTCCGGCTGCTCAGGAGTGACGTTGGGCGGTGGCAGATCAACCTGCACGTTCACGGTCGCCAACGGGGCGGCAACCATGAAAATGATGAGGAGTACAAGCATGACGTCCACAAACGGCGTCACGTTCATGTCCGAGTTATCGGGATATTTCTTGGCTTTGCTGCCGCCGCCAAGCTCACTGCCCAGTTTGACTGCCATGTTCAACTACTCCAGGCGGAACTTGACAACGACACGCACATTATCGCGCTGAACCGCCACGCCGCCGCGCATCTGTGGCCGATAAGTCCATTGGGTCACTGCGGTCACAGCTGCATCGCCAAAACCCTTACCTGATGGCCTCTCCTTTACGACACGCACGCTGGTCACTGTGCCATTTGGAAGAATGGTCAGAAGCAACTCCACAGTGCCCTCGTCGCCATTCTCGAGGGCCCGGCGCGGGTATTTGGGCTGCACGCGGCGCAGCGGCTGCGGATCCTGCTCCACGAATGATGCGGTCGTTGTTGCATCATTTGTGTCTTCTGCAGGCGGCTGCGGCGGCACTGGCAGTGGCGGGACCTCGGCAGTAGGCGGCGCAGGCACGGGACGCGGCTTCACGCGCGGCTTCTCATCCGGCGGCGGCGGCGTGTCAGGCGGCGGCGGCGGCGGAGGTGGCGGGGGCGGCGGAGGCACATAGACCTCAACCACCGGCGGCTCTTCCATCTCCGGCGGAATAAAGCTCATCTGATCATAGAAATAATAGCCCACGATCAGGTGCAGGATGATCGAAACCCAGATCGTGATGGTCAGTGACCGGTTCATCTCACGTCCCGTCCGCTGGGGTTATTCCTTGTCTTCAGCAACCAGGGCCACTTTGAAGTAGCCGCGGTCCTGAAGCACGTTCATCGCACGCATGACATAGCCATAGGAGGCGTCGCCATCAGCCCGGATGAGAATCCGGTTGTCGCGGTTGCCGCCCGTGCGCTCCTCGATCAATGTCCCGAGGCTGCCCAGATCCGTCTTGTTATCGCCGATATAGACGGACCCATCGCGCTGGATCGACACATAGACCGGGTCAGGCGGATTGGGCGTCGGCTCGGCAGTCGACGGCGGCAGGTCAACCTTCACGTTCACGGCTGCAAGCGGCGCAGCAACCATGAAGATGATCAGCAGCACCAGCATGACGTCCACGAAGGGCGTCACATTGATTTCGCTGTTGTCTTCCCAGTTCTGCGCCTTTGCGCCGCCGAGACTGTTGCCGAGTTTGACCGCCATCGGGCTTAGGCCTGGTCAAGCTGACGCGAGACGCGCACCAGCAACTCACCCGAGAAGTTCTCGAGACGCGAGTTGTAGGCGGCAATCTTGCGGCCGAAGATGTTGTAGAAAATAACCGCCGGGATGGCCGCGAAAAGGCCGATGGCGGTGGCGAACAGGGCTTCGGCGATACCAGGCGCCACGACCGCAAGGTTGGTCGTGTTCGTCTCGGCAATGCCGATGAAGCTGTTCATGATGCCCCACACCGTGCCGAACAGGCCGACGAACGGCGAGATCGAACCGGTGGTGGCCAGCGTGCCCATGCCCGAACCCAGCATCGCGCTGTTCGAGGTCTGCGCAATGGCCATCACTGCCGAAATGCGGCTGGTCAGGTGCTCACGCTTGTCGCCACCGGCGCCAACATTGCCGGTTGCGGCAATTTCGTTGGCCGCGGCCTCAAGCATCTGAACCATCGGGTTCGACTTGTCGGCGCGGCGCAAGTTCTTGGCCATGTCCTGCAGCGAGGCGTTCGACGAGCGGAACTCGCGCAGGAACGCGTCGGTCCGGCGGTTCAACGCGCCGAAGTACATGAACTTGGCAATCAGGATCGCCCACGACACCATAGATGCGATGATGAGGCCGATCATCACCGCCTTCACGATGATGTGCGCCTGCATGAACATGCCGAGCGGCGTCAGGTCGTGCGCCTTTTCGTCTGCCTTGAGCAGGGGCTGGCCGTCCTCGCCGAGGATGATGTTGTTCGTGACGGGATCACGCTGCAATTCGACCGGCCTCGGATTTCCATCCGGACCACGGATCAAATCGCCGTTCGGCGCATACTGGGGCGGCACGCGCAACTCGACTCCGTTGATGGTGACGGGCGCACCCGAACCATCAAGCAGCGGAATCTTGCCGTCGGCGCCAACTTCAATCGTCGGCGCTGCCGGTGCGGTGGTGGTGCCATCGGGCGGGAGCGGCAGACCATCGGGACCCAGAACCGGGGCCGTGGTTGCACCATCTGCTGGCGGCGTCGTGGCCGGCGGCGTGGTCGCGGCGGGCGGCTCGGTGGCCGGCGCCGTCTGCGCGAATGCGGAAGTGGCGCCCGCGATCGCGAGGCCAGAGAAAAGCAGCGCGGCCATCGCCGTGCGCTTCAGGGAATTCGATACACCGAACTGCAGCATTGAGGACCTTCCTCTTGCAATCGCGCTTTCAGCCCAGACGTCAGATGCCCAATGCATCTGTCCGCCGCTCATTTTCAGGCGATGAATGTGGCTGCGTCGTGCCGGGATTAAGGCGGCTGACCGTTTGTCTGCCAACAGAAAGCAGACAGGCCGCGACATCCAGCGGCCATCATACGCACCCGGCCTGCCCCCAAAGCAAACCGGAACCCCACTTACACACCCCACTCACCCAAAACCGGGGCGGTATATCCGCCCTGAAGTTCTGTCGCAATAAGTTTTAACAAACTAGCGACCGTCCGCCAACGCCGCCACGTCACAAACGAAACATGCTTAATTCACAGGCAGTTGGGCTTGAACAATCATTCCGTCAAATGCCGGTTCGACATTTGCCGGGAGCATGCTTCTGAGCCGTTCATAATCGAGATCGATATGAAGATTTGTCAGAATCGCGCGCTTTGGCCGGAAATGGCGAATCCATTCCAGCGTCTGGGCAAGGTGGGTATGCGTTGGGTGCGGGCTTTCACGCAGAGAATCGACAATCCAGCAGTCGAGCCCGGTCAACGCTGCATGGCTCTCCTCCGGGATGCGGACGAGATCGCTTGAATAGGCCACCGGCCCGAACCGGAAGCCCAGCGAACGCATCGATCCGTGGTCCTGGGCAAAGGCATGAAAGGGAACCGGACCGCCCTTCCCTTCAATCGC
>DEIC01000052.1:25849-38441 GCA_002352285.1 Alphaproteobacteria bacterium UBA2784
AGCCGGCCGCAGCCAGCATCGATCAGCTGCTCGCGCATGTCAGGGCTTGTATCGACCAGAACAGATGTTTCACCGCGCTGAACAAGGATGGCGCAGCGGCGGCGGCGGTTTTTCGGGTTGGCCGGATCGCAGGCGCCCCAATCAGGACCGTTCGGGCCGATCCGCGGCACACCACCCGATGAACCGCTGCCCAGGATCGTGACCTTCAGTTCTGCGCCCATCACGCGCGCTTTGCCTTGGGAAAGAGGCGGAAGAAATTTTCAGTGGTGATGCGCGCCAGCTCGTTAGCTGGAATCCCCTTGATTGCGGCGACTTTCGCAGCAGTCAGGGCGACATGAGCTGGCTCACACGTGCGGCCGCGATGCGGCTCTGGTGCGAGGAATGGCGCGTCCGTTTCAACCAGCATGCGCTCGACCGGGAACCAGCGCACGATGTCACGCAATGCCTCAGCCGTTTTGAAGGTGACGATGCCCGAAATGGAGATATAGAGCCCAAGCTCCAGCGCCGTGCGCGCCAGTGCCTCACCCGATGAAAAACAGTGGAGTACGCCGGTGAATGGCTTCTCTGCCATCGCCGCGCGCAGCATGGCATCCGTCTTCTCATCGGCGTCACGGGTGTGGATCACGATCGGAAGGCCGGTCGCCTGCGCCACCTTGATATGTACCGTGAAGTTTTCGGCCTGCGCATCGCGTGGCGAATGGTCGTAATAGAAGTCGAGGCCGGTTTCGCCGAAGCCCACGACTTTAGGATCATCCGCCAGCGCCGTCAGTCTGGCGACGTCGGCCTGCGGTGAGCCTGAGGCCTCATGTGGATGCACGCCCACAGTGCACCAGATGTCATCCGCCTTCGCCGCGGCAGCGCGAACCCCTTCAAACTTGTCGAGGCGTGTGCAGATGGTGAGGAACCCGGAGACACCTGCGGCGCGCGCACGCGCGACGACCTCAGGGTCTTTGGCCAGTTTCGGGAAATCAAGATGGCAATGACTGTCGATCAACATGGGGGTGAAATAGGCGTTTCCCCTGCCCCCTTCAACCCGCTTTTGCAGTAGGCGCGCTCAAGGCCGCCAGTTCGCCCAGCACATTGAGGGCGACATATTTGCGGTCAAGATGCAGGCGGTCTTCCAGGCGCGCCAGCCTGCGGACGCGCAAAAGCGCCTCTGCGCCCCTGTTGGCGCGGGCAAGACCATCGCCGCCCGANNAGCGCATGTTGAGCAACAAAATCCATCCGGACGGGCTTTTCGGGTGTTCCCATGCGGGCAGCAAGGGTGAGCCCGTCGCGCTCAAGAAGTTCAAGGGCGCGACCGAGGCTTCCGCCGCTCATAGCCTTCAATGTGGCACGCTGCCCCGCATCAACGTCGGGCACGCATGCCGCCAGCCCCTCGTCCATCTCGCCATCGCTCAATGGCCGCAGCGCAAGTCGGCGGCAGCGGGAGCGGATCGTGGCCATCAGGCGGCCGGGCGCATGTGACACAAGGAAGAGAAGTCCGCCGGGCGGCGGCTCCTCCAGCAATTTCAGGAGCGCGTTGCACGCATTCCAGTTCATGTCATCGACCGCATCAATGATGGCGATGCGGTAAAATCCATCGGACGCATGTGTGGCGAAGAACTTTGCAAGGCCGCGCACCTGCTCAACCGGAAGATCTGCCTTGAAGCGCTTTTTCTCCTCGTCCCATGGCCGCGTCAGCAGCAGTACATCGGGATGCACGCCATTTTCGATGAGGTGCACCGCGCGATCATCCGCCGGTGCGGGAAGATCGCTTGCCATCATGCCGCCGCGCGCAGCCGCCAGCGCCTTGGCAAAGCGGAAGGCCAGCGTCGCCTTGCCGATGCCGCGTGGCCCCTCGATCAGCCAGGCGTGATGCAGGCGCCCGCTGTTGACGGCACTGGCAAACAGGTGACGTGCCGCGTCATGCCCGATCAGGCGGCGCTGGGCGCGCGGATGCATGATGCCGGGCTCGCCACTCATGCGGTCACACCCAGGGCTGGAAGTCTCGCAGCAACGACAGCCCTCACGCGCTGATGCACAGTTTCAACCGAAGCGTCTGCATCAATCACAGCACAGC
Source organism: Alphaproteobacteria bacterium UBA2784 (assembly GCA_002352285.1). GTDB lineage: Bacteria > Pseudomonadota > Alphaproteobacteria > Micropepsales > Micropepsaceae > UBA2784. Next base: position 27,912 of record DEIC01000052.1, read on the forward strand.
GCGCTGGTTCTGCCGCCGCAATATTCAGGAAGGCATGGCGCAACCGCTCGTGAAAGCCGATGTCCATGTTTTCATAGCGCGAAGTTGCCTCGCCCAGCTCCCGCGCGCGCGCGATGGCGCGGGCNNGCCTTCAGCGTTTCGAGAACCTGCGCATCCAGGCCGCTGGCGATGCTTTGATAGGCAGCGGTTGAATCGAGAAACCGGTCGCACAGCACAACGGCGCCGCCCGCGCGCGCCGGGCGGATGAGATGCGCCATGTGCTCTGCCCGTGCCGCATAATAGAGGAGCGCTTCCGCCAGCGGGGTGAAACGGTGCCCGGGGGCGACCACCACATCCCGGATGCGTTCGGCTTCAGGTGTGCCGCCGGGTTCTCGGGTAAGCACGGCATCATGGCCGCGATCACGCAACACCTCGCGCAACATTCTGATCTGGGTTGACTTGCCTGCGCCCTCGCCGCCCTCAAAGGTGATGAAGGCGCCGGTCATTGCACCGTTTCAGCCTCTGGCTGGCTGCTGCCGCCGCCGCCCAGCAATTGCGAGACTGCCGTGCCAATGCGCGACAGCAATCCCGCCCTGTCCACAGGCGCGCCCGTTACCAGCGGCGCGGTTGCGATCACTTCATTGTCCACCATCACGCGGACCTCGCCCACGCGCTGGCCCGCAGCGAAGGGTGCGGGCACCGGGCCCTCGTAAGCCGCAACGACTTTCATCTTGCGGCGGTTGGCGCCTGACATGAAGACACGCAGCGCATCTGGCACCACAAGTGCGACGCGATCATATTCGCCGTTCCAGACTTCTGCTTCGATCACCGTTTCACCGGCGGCGAAAAGGTCAAAGCGCTTGAACTCACGGAACCCCGTCTGGATCAGGCGTTTGGCCTCAGAGGCGCGCTCTTCTTCGGACGAAAGGCCAAACACCACAAGGATCACGCGGCGGCCGTCCTGCATTGCCGTCCCAACGAGGCCGTAGCCTGCCTCTTCGGTGTGGCCCGTTTTCATGCCGTCGGCGCCGACATTGGCATAAAGCAGCGGATTGCGGTTGCTCTGCGTGATGTTTGACCAGGTGAACGACAGCTCCGAGAAGAAGTGCATATACTCGGGATAGGTGCGGATGATGTGGGCGGCCAGACGCGCCAGATCGCGCGCGCTGGACTCATGGCCGGTTTCCGGCCAGCCGGACGCATTCATGAAATGCGTTTCCTGAAGGCCCAGTTCGATTCCGCGCGCAGTCATCAGCTCGGCGAAGTCGGCCTCCGTGCCGCCAATTCCCTCGGCCACAACGATGCAGGCATCATTGCCCGACTGGACGGAAATGCCGCGGATCAAATCTTCGACGCGCACGTCGGTATCGACCATGACAAACATCTTTGACCCCTGTGTCTCCCATGCCTTCTGAGAGACGTGGAAGGTGCTATCGAGCGTCAGGTCACCATCCTTGAGCTTCTGGAACAGAAGCTCCAGCGTCATCAACTTGGTCATTGAGGCAGGCGGATAAGGCACATCCGCATTCTTCTCGAACATGACCGTGCCGGTTTCGTAATCAATCATGATCGCAGCACGGGCTGGCGTGTCGATCTCTACACCGGCGCGCGCATTGAACGCGGGCAATGTTGCAAGGACTGCAAAGGCGGTGAGACGCCACAGCATGGCCAAAGGCATGACAGAATTACTCCGGATCATTCGACAACAATATGCGCGCCGGGCTGGCCGCCTGCAATCACGCGCTCCAGCGCCGCGTCGGCNNTGCCTGGAGCGGAACGAGCCAGCCTGCACCCACAATTGCGTGGATTGGGGCACTGCAACCGTTGTCACCGTGCCGTCCACCGCGGCCGCGCTGCCGATCCGCGTGGACTCAACAGGACGCGGCCCTGTTTCCACCGTGCGGGTGGGCGTGGCCGTAGTGCCCGGTGGCGGCGCCAACGTGTTGGAGGCAACTTCATCGGTCGGTGCAGCCGCCGCTACTGGAGGCGCTGCCTCATCCGAACTGCTGCCATCAGCGCGTCCGACATATTGAACGCGCACGCGCGCGACGCCATCACTCTTGAACCCCAACAGCTCGGCGGCCTTTTCCGACACGTCGATAATGCGCCCGGGAATGAATGGCCCGCGATCATTGACGCGCAGCACGATCGACTTGCCATTCTGCAAGTTTGTCACGCGCACCAGCACGGGCAGCGGCAATGTCTTGTGCGCCGCCGTCAGACCGCTGGGCTGAAAAATCTCGCCATTGGCGGTCGGGCGGCCCTTGAACGCATCACCATACCAGGAGGCAATGCCGGTTTCGTCATAAAAGGGGTCTTCGTGCGGGTAATACCACACGCCGCCGACCTGATAGGGTGTCCCCACCTTGTATCCGCCTGTGCGGGGCGGTGGCGTGCTGGCGCAAGCCGCCGCCAACAGCGCAATCAGCAGCGCCGCCAGCGGGCGGGTGAGGATGCGGGAAATCGGGAACGCTGGAACGCTGTTCGGTGCTTCGGTCATGTTTTCTGGAACAAGAGGGGGCCCGGAAAATCCAGCAGACTTAAACCAGCGGATTCGCATCGAACTGATTTGCCCGTAAGCTAGAATCGCGCGTGCGCCTGCGCAACCTTTCTTGCCTTTCCGGATTGTCATGATGGCCTCTTTGACCGCCCGCCTCGTTCATTTGATCCGGCAAAAGCCGGTGAGCAGCCATGATTATGCGCTGGCGGCGCGCTTTACGCTGGACGCGGTTGCCAATGCGCTGGCAGGCAGCAATTCAGATCCCGGCCGCAAGCTGCAACGCTGGGCGGCAGGTGCGGGCCGCGATTCCGGTCGGCGTGCGTTTCTGATGGGGGCGCTGACCCATATTCTGGAAACCGACGACATCCATCGGGAATCCGTTGTGCATCCCGGCTGTGTTGTGGTTCCGGCGGCGTGGGCGCTGGCCGAGCGTGAGGGGCTTTCGGGTCATGCCTTCCTTCGCGCCGTGCTGGCAGGGTTTGAGGCGGCGTGCCGGATCGGTTCTGCCGTTGGCCCTGCGCATTACCGCATCTGGCATAACACGGCGACGTGCGGACCCTTTGGTGCGGCAATGGCGGGCGCTGCGCTCCTCTCCCTCTCTGATGAGGCCGCCATGCATGCGCTGGGCAATGCGGGGACGCAGTCCAGCGGCTTGTGGGAGTTCATGGCAACGGGCGCAATGTCGAAACATCTCCATGCCGGGCGCGCGGCAGAGGCAGGCTTGCTCGCCGCCGATCTGGCGCGCCACGGCTTTACCGGCCCGCCGGAAATCCTCGAGGGCGCGCGCGGGTTTTTCAAAGCAGCGTGCCCGGATGCGCAGCCCGATCTTGTGCTGGACGACCCGCATGCTCCGTGGGCTTTGACGCGCACATCCATCAAACCATGGCCATCGTGCCGGCATACGCACCCGGCAATCGACGCGGCGCTGCGCCTTTCGTTGCAGATCGGCAACCGCCGCGTTGTGTCAGCAGCAGTTGAGACCTATCAGGCGGCGCTTGACGTGTGTGATCGCGTGCGACCGCAATCTGCCTATGAGGCAAAATTCTCGCTGCAACATTGTGTGGCCGCAGCCCTTTCAGGCGCAGCGATGGATTTCTCCAGCTTTGAGGCCCCTGCCCGCGCGGCACACGCTGATCTGGCGGCGCGGGTGACGCTGGCAGCGGGCGAACCCTTCCGTTCTGCCTATCCGGTGGCGTGGGGCGGGCGCGTGCGCGTGTCACTCTCTGACGGCGCCACGCTGCGCGAGGAAAGCCCGCATGCGCCGGGCGACCCCGAAGCACCGCTCAGCGAGGCTGCGTTCCTTGCGAAGGCGCGGATGCTTCTGGCGCATGGCGGCGTTGACGATGCCGAGGCGGTCATTGCGGCCATTCTGGCGCTGGCAGAAGACGGCCCCCTGCCACCCCTTCATTTTGGCGGGCCAGTCTGATATGCGCACGCGCGCAGAACGGATGGGTGGCTGAGCGGTTTAAAGCACCGGTCTTGAAAACCGGCGTGGCAGTAATGTCACCGGGGGTTCGAATCCCTCCCCATCCGCCAGGGTCTCAGCGCTGCAGAAGCCTTGCCAACATGTGCCGCACATGGTCCTGCCCGCCAAAAAAGACAGCCAGCACGCGCACACGCTTCGCCTTCTCATCAACGTCAAACCAGTAGATTGCGCGGTCGATGGCCAGATAGCGCACGCCCGGCAACACATCATCGCGACGCATGCCCCTGATGGGGAAGGCTGTCAGGCGCATGGCTGCGCGCCGGATATCATGGACCCGTTGTGATGCGTGGATGAATGCCGCCTCCGGGCTCTCGCCGAAGCTCCGATAGCTTTTGAACAAATGGTCGAAAATCAGTTCAAGATCGCGCGCGACGCCTGATGAATATTCAACGGTCCAGGCCATGGGCCCTGCGCTTGCTTTTCAACATGCGGGACAACTGGCCATCGAGCCTGACAGCCGTCTGGAACGTGCCCGCCCGCCGCTCGGCAAGTATTTCTGCGAGCGCCTGACGCTCCACTTCCTCCGCCTCCATCTCCCGGCGCAAAAGTTCAACGCCCTGCTGAAGTACGGCGCTGACGCTGGGATAGCGGCCCTTGGCAACCAGTGCCTTGGCGAAAGCATGCTGCCGGCCACTGAGCGAGATGGATGATTTGACCGTCATGGGTTCCTGCGCGGGGTTGTGCCGGATTTTCCAATGGTATGACCTGGTCATACCAACGTCAATTGGCGTATGGCGGTGGGGGGCAGTCGCCCGTTAGGTGGGCCTCCCCATCCGCCACTGCCAACCGCCTATCGGGCCGCAACTTCTGCAATCACATACGCGCCCATCGCGGCAAAAAGGGCGGCGGTGATCCAGCGGATGGTCCTGAGCGGGATACGTTCAAGGAGCGCGCGGCCCAGATAAACGGCAGGCACATTGGCCGCCATCATGCCCAGCGTGGTTCCCAGCGTGACACTCGCAACATCCTGAAACCGCGCAGCAAGGGCAATGGTGGCCACCTGCGTCTTGTCGCCGATCTCGATCAGGAAAAACGCCACCAGTGTGGTGACAAAGGGGCCATAGGCGCCGCGCGCCGCGACCTCGCTGTCCTTATCGGGGATCAATGCCCAGATCGCCATGGCGATGAAAGAAGCGCCCACGACATAGGCAAATGCCCTGCTGTCGAGAAACGCGCCCGCCTCTGCCCCCAGCCACGCGGCAGCGGCGTGATTGGCAATCGTCGCCGCCAGAATGCCCGCCATGATGGGCAACGGCCGGCCAAAACGCGCGGCCAGCATGATGGCAAGCAACTGCGTCTTGTCGCCGATCTCCGCGATGGCAACGGCGGCAAGCGACGTCAGGAAGGCATCCATGTGAAGTCCAGTCCTTCGATCTTTATGCGTGCACGCTGAGCGATGCCAACTCTTTCACCATATGCAGATGCACAATTCAGCATGTGCTGTAAGGTTGTGCTGCACGGACGCGCTGACTACCTTGTTTGGCACATCTCTCGAAAAGATTCCCATGCCGCATGAAACGCCGCTGATCGCAACTCTGGCCATTGGTCTTGCGCTTGCCTTTGCACTCGGCGCTGCTGCACATCGCCTGCGTTTGCCTGTGATCGTCGGCTATCTTGCTGCTGGAATTGGCATCGGTCCCTTCACGCCCGGCTTTGTTGCCGATCAGAAAATTGCCGCCGAGCTTGCGGAGGTAGGCGTGATCCTCCTCATGTTCGGCGTTGGCCTGCACTTTTCGTTCAAAGACCTCCTTTCGGTTCGCAACATTGCCATTCCGGGTGCCCTGGGTCAGGTGGGTGTCACTGTGTTGATGGGCGCTGGAGTTGGCGCGGCACTTGGATGGCCATTAGGCGCCGGTCTGATCTTTGGCCTGTGCCTCTCTGTCGCCAGCACGGTGGTGCTGCTGCGGGCATTGCAGGAGCACCGGCTGGTCGAGACGCCTCGCGGGCGCATTGCTGTTGGCTGGCTGATTGTTGAAGACCTGGTCATGGTCCTGGCGCTCGTGCTTCTGCCGCCACTCGCTGGATATCTTGGCGGGCAGCCTTCCGAGACTGGATTGTCTGCGCGACTTCCCCTGCTTGATACTGGCGAGCAGATGTGGGGGGCATTGTTGACTACCGCCCTTATGGTCGCCTCTTTTGTCGTGCTGATGATAGTACTCGGGCGGCGAATTGTTCCGTGGCTCCTTCACTGGACAGCACATACCGGCTCGCGCGAACTCTTCCGGCTTTCGGTGCTGGCCGCGGCTCTGGGCATTGCCTTCGGCGCGGCAAAGCTGTTTGGCGTCTCCTTTGCGCTGGGAGCATTCCTGGCCGGTGTTGTTCTGGCCGAGTCGCCACTCAGCTCTCAAGCCGCGCGCGAGACCCTGCCATTGCGGGATGCTTTCGCGGTGCTCTTTTTCGTTTCGGTCGGGATGCTTTTCAACCCGGCCGTTCTCGTCAACGAACCTTTTGCCCTCATCGCAACCGTCATGATCATAGTGGTGGGAAAGTCTGCGGCTGCTTATCTGATCGTTCGCGCCTTTGGCCATCCGCGCGATGTTGCCATCACAATCTCGGCCAGCTTGTCCCAGATCGGCGAATTCTCCTTCATTCTGGTTGTGCTTGGTGTGTCGCTCGGCATTCTGGCTGATGCGGCGCGTGATCTTGTAGTGGCTGGCGCGATCATATCGATCACAATCAATCCATTTCTTTTCGGCCTGTTGGGGCGCTTCGCAGGATCGCCTCTGCCAAACGATCAATCCGGCTTGGCCGCATCACGGCAGCAGTCTACTAGCGCACATGTCGTCCTCGTCGGGCATGGTCAATTGGGTCTCCGAATATCGCGTTACCTGATTGAAAAGGGCATACCGCTCATCGTTGGCGATGCAGAGCCTGAACGCCTCTCCGGCCTTAGGGCGATGGGCATCAGCGTGCACAGTGGAAACACCGGCGAGCCGGATTTTCTCCAGAAGCTGGAATTTGCAAAAGCCAGAGCCTTTGTGGTCGCTATTCCAGATCCGCTTGAGGCGGGGCATTTGATTGCCTACGCCCGGGCTACTAATCCTGCGCTGAAAATTGTTGCGCAGGCCGACGAAGCCGAAGCCGAAGGCTATCTCGTCGAGCGCGGCGCAAACGCCGTCCTGAACGGGACCGATGAACTCGGAAGGGCAATGGCGATTGCTGCAGCCGAGCCGCGCCACGCCTCCGGTTGACCAGCAGGGCAGGCTTCACCAGCGCAGCACGCGCGGACCAATAAGCGCGCCGAGAGCGCCCACTGCGACTATGCCGCCCACATACCAGGTGGCGATGAACATGATGGCTGCCTCGCCGCAATGGAGCGCATAGATAAAGGCGGAGAGCCCGCCTGCCAACAATCCGGCCGCTGCGCCAGCGATCCGCGCGTTTGCGGGCGCTGCCTGACGCATCACAAACATGATCGCCACAAACAGCGGAACTGACAGACCCATGATGATGAACGGGCACTCGGCCGAAGAGCTGCCCAGCCACGCGCGCATCCAGATGGAACTGTCGTGATTGAGGAGCTGAATGAAGCCGCCAGCAGCCGCGGCAATCACCAGAACGCCAAAGAGTGTCAGGAATTTCTGTCCGCTTTGATCCGGCCGGCTGGCATGTGCGACGGCGGCCAAAGCTGCGCCCGAGAGCGCCAGCACGATGGCAAACTTCACCCAGATGGCCGGCCTTCCCAGCGCCGCCACAAGATCGGGGCGAAGTCCGACTGATACCAGCATCAGCAAGATTGAGACGATTGCTGCGGGCAAAAGCCAGATCACCAACTGCCGTGCGAACGCCAGGCGCGGCACGGGAGCGACATCGAGACTGAGGGCGTTGATCAATTCATCCGTCTTCATGGCGGGCCCTCCTCTGCCGCACGCTGCATGGACTTGATGCCGCGATGGACATTCACCTTTGCCGCCGTCTCGCTCAGCCCCACACGCGCGGCAGCCTCGGCCACTGACAGCCCCTCTATCTTGATAAGGCGGATCAACGCGCGCTGGCGCGGCGGCAACGCTGCAAGAAGGCGCGAGATGTCGCGCGCCGCATCACTTGCGATGGCGTCAGGAAGCACGGAGGGTTCGCCCACGTCGTCAAGCGGAACTGTCTGGCGGATGTTCATGGCCCGGAAGAAATCGATCAGGCGATAACGCGCGACTGCATAGAGCCACGGCAGAAGCGGCCGCGTCCTGTCCCAGGTGGCGCGGCGCGTGTGGATCGATATCAAGGTCTCCTGCACCAGATCTTCCGTATGGCTTGCGGCGCCCCCAAGCCGCCGGTTGAAATAACTGCGGAGCAGGCCTGCGACCGCTGACAGAAACGCGGCATGCGCCTTGGCGTCGCCCTCCAGGCCACGGCACATCAGCGCGTGCAGCGCGGTTTCATCCGGCGGCGCAGTCACGGTCTGCTCACGGAATCGCATTCGGCTGGCAACGAAAAAGGTTACAGCCGAACTGCCCCGGCTGTCGAATGCAGCCCGGTCGCCAAGCTCCAGCCCGCCGATATATTGCCACTAAGGAATCTGCCTTAAAGCGGCCTCGGCCCCCGCCAGAAGNNGAAGAAATGGATTGGAACCATTCACTCCAGTCAGATTCAGAAAAGTGGCCGCGTTGCGCCAGCATGATAATCGGACGCATCAAGCGATCCGGCTCACCAAAGACGTAGGAGTGGCCGGATGGCGCCAGTTGCGCTCCGACAGCGTCGCGGATCGCCGCCAGCTGCTCTGGTGACGAGACTTGTGGATTGCGGGCAAGCTGCATCAGCAGATCCGCACCATGGGCCACTCCATGCCGCCAGCCAGCCCCTTCCTCAAATCCGCGATAGTCATCGACGTTACGCATAAAGGCCGTCGCAGCGCTGACAATCTCGTCGCGCAGGCCGGGCGGCAAATAGGCTGAAATCATGTCGGCCCGCACAACTTCAGAAAGCACCAGCGCCGCGAACGGGCGCTCAAAGCCGTCTCCGGGTTCTGCGGAGAGCCTGGCTACAAGTTCGCGAGCCATTTCAATGCGCATCCCCGCGCTCAGCTGATCGGCGCGCAGCATGTGCGTCAGCGCCTCAAACGCGATGCCATCGCGCAGGAAAGGGTCCGGTGAAGGCAGGCACGCCATAATTGCGCGTGCAAACTCCTCGCGTTCCCTGCTGTCGGCGATCTCGAATCCTGATGCCTTCAATTGCTCCAATCGGGTCGTGTCCCACCCCGGCGGTGGGCACGTGTCGTCCGGCAAGGCGTGAGCTTGGCCCTGAAACAGCGCGACGAATGTCAGTGCAAACACCGAGCCACGCATATGACGCACAAACATATGACCTCCCAATTCAACGACTGTGCCTTCAGTCAGACAGTCCGCGCTCACTTTGCGCCGCAGCCTACCGGCAATGATGTGACGTATCAGACCAGAGCCTGCGAAGAGCTCCATCATCACAGACATGTGTTCGGCCGATTTCCTCTGATGCAGGGCGGTGCGCGCATCTGCCGCCAAAGAAATCACCGGGGGCCTGTAACCGGCTGCCCGCCCCATCCGCAAAGGGATGTGCAGCAGGTGCGCTTATCATGGCTGCCTGGCCTTACCACCTGTTGATCACAAACCAATGGAGAACCACGTGACCACCACTTCAAAGTTCGCCAAGGCCGCTCTCCTTGCCAGTGCGGTCAGCGCCGCCATCGGCATTGCCGCGACCACGGCCAACGCGGCTGAGGGCAAGGAAAAGTGCTACGGCATTGCCCTCGCTGGCCAGAATGACTGCGCAGCCGGCCCCGGCACCACCTGTCAGGGCACGTCCACCGTCGATTATCAGGGCAATGCCTGGAAGTTCGTCGATGCCGGCACGTGCGTGAAGTATGGCGCCGATGAGATGCACGCTCTTCCCGACGGCCGCATGGGCAGTCTGGAACCGCTCGAGCGCGATCTGCCGATGTAATCGGCGCTTGCCGAAACCGCCCGCCTCCCGTGAATTCCTTCCCTCGCAATGAACCTGTTCAGACCATGAAGCGCAGTCTCTCCCCAAAACTTGCGGCAATGTCCGGTTTGACCGCCGGACTTGGTCTGAAGCCAAAGCATGCCGGAGACATCGCCGCCGATCCCGGCTGTGTCACCTGGTTTGAGGTTCATGCCGAGAATTACATGGGGGCGGGCGGCCCATCCCACGCGTTCCTCACAGCGGTTGCAGCGCGTTTTCCGCTGTCGCTGCACGGCGTAGGCGCTTCACTGGGTGCGGATATCTGCCCGAACCGTGACCATCTGAAGCGCCTGCGCCGTCTCGTGGATCGTTATCAGCCCGTCCTGTTTTCCGAGCATCTTGCCTGGTCAACGCATGACGGCCGCTTTCTGAACGACCTCCTCCCACCGGCTTATGATGACGCCACGCTCAAGCGCGTGTGTGCGCATGTTGATGCGTTGCAGGAAGCCATCGGGCGCAAGATGCTGCTCGAAAACCCGGCCACCTATCTCTCGCATTCAAGTTCGGCGATTGACGAAATTGACTTCATCACCGAGGTCTCGCGTCGCACAGGCTGCGGGCTCTTGCTCGACATCAACAACGTCTATGTCTCCGCCGCCAATCACCGCTTTGATCC
>DEIC01000093.1 GCA_002352285.1 Alphaproteobacteria bacterium UBA2784
TTCGGTGACAGTGCACTTAATTCGCGGCACCAGATCGAAACAGGATATCTCCACATTCTCGCGCTCAACCTCTAACTTTCCGCGTTCTGATCTGGGCCAATTTTCGGGGGAAGTTCCATGAAACGCATCCTCATCGCAGCGACTGCCCTTGCGGCGATGGCCGCAACCCACGCCAGTGCGGCGGATGAAGCCACGCTCAAGCGGGGCGAATACCTCGTGACCATCATGAGCTGCACCGATTGCCATACGCCGGGAAATTTCGGCCCTTCGCCGGACATGGAACACAAGCTGGGCGGCGCTTCGGTTGGCTTCTTCTTGCCGGGCCTCGGCTATTTCTATGGCCCGAACCTGACGCCGCACGAAGAAACCGGCCTGGGCAAGTGGAGCGAAGCGGAGATCGTGACCGCCCTGCGCGAGGGTGTGCGCCCCGATGGCCGCGTGCTTGCGCCGATCATGCCATGGACCGCCTTCGCCTCGCTGACGGACGAGGATGCCTTTGCCATCGCCGCCTATCTGAAAAGCCTGCCAGCCTATGAGCACGCCGTTCCCGGGCCCCAGGGTCCGGACGCAGCGCCGCCCGCGCCCTATCAGGCCGTCGTTCTGCCGGATGGAACGATCATCCGCTAGGCGGCGGACAGTTTTTCGAGCAGCGCCTCGGGCATATCGAAGTTTGAATAGACGCGCTGGACATCGTCATGATCGTCCAGCGCGTCGAGCATTTTAAGGAGCGTCTGGCCGGTTTCTTCGTTCACCGCCACGCTGTTTTGCGGCTTCCACACAATGCGGGCCGTCGCTGCCGGGCCGAGCTTGGCCTCCAGCGCATCGCGCACGCCGCCAAAGTCATCGGGCGCGCACAGGAACTCGTGGCCGTCGTCTGTTGTCAGACATTCGTCTGCGCCCGCATCGATCGCCACATCGATCATGGCGTCTGCCGAGCCCTTGTCCGCCGGATAGGTGATCGACCCCACGCGATTGAACATGAAGGAAACCGATCCGGTCTCGCCCATATTGCCGTCATGCTTGGAGAAGATGGAGCGGATGTCGCCACCCGTGCGGTTGCGGTTGTCGGTCAGCGCCTCAACGATCACGGCAACGCCGCCCGGCCCGTAACCCTCGTAGCGCATTTCCTCATAGTTCTCGGCATCACCGCCCAGCGCCTTCTTGATCGCGCGTTCGATGTTGTCTTTCGGCATGTTTTCCTTGCGGGCCGCCATGATGGCCGCACGCAGTTTCGGATTCTTGTCCGGTTCGGGCAGACCCTGCTTGGCAGCGACCGTAATTTCGCGCGCGAGCTTCGAGAAAAGCTGGGAACGCTTTTTATCCTGCGCACCCTTGCGGAACATGATGTTCTTGAACTGTGAATGCCCGGCCATCGCCGCACCCTTTTGACTGATCTGATTTTGGCGGATCGCTTAGCCGATGCCCGCCTGAAATGGCAAGGCGTCAGACTTGAGGCACCGTGGCCTTGAGCCTGCCGCCCACACGCACCGGCTCGACCCTGACAGCAAGCCCCGTCTTCTCATCCGTCTCCACAAAGACTCCGCACACAGTGGCTGGGCCATTGGCCGGTTCCATGCGCCCGCCCGGCAGCTTGGTGAGGAAGCGGCGGATCGGCTCGTCCTTCACCATGCCGATCACGCTGTCATAGTCGGCGCATGCGCCCGCATCGGTTTGATAGGCCGTGCCCTTGGGCAGGATCTGCGCATCCGCCGTCGGCACATGGCTGTGTGTGCCAACACACAGCGACGCGCGTCCGTCGCACCAATGGCCCATCGCCATTTTCTCGCTCGTCGCATCCGCGTGCATGTCCACGATGATGGCATCCGCCGCGCGGCCAAGCCCGGCTGCGTTCAGTTCTGCATCCACGGCTGCAAACGGGCAGTCGAGCTGATCCATGAACACGCGGCCCATCGCATTGATGACGAGCACATCGCCACCGTTCTTTGCCTTGAACAGACCAACGCCCTTGCCCGGCGCGCCCTTGGGATAATTGAGCGGGCGCAACAGGCGCGGCTCGCGCTCAATAAAGCTGAGCGCCTCGCGCTGGTCCCAGACGTGATTGCCGGTCGTGATCACATCAGCGCCCGCGTCAATCAGCTGCGCGCAGATCCGTTCGGTAATGCCAAAGCCGTGTGCCGCGTTCTCGCCATTGACGACCGCGAAATCGATGGCAAGCGCTTTACGCAGGCGCGGCAGCTCCGCCACCACTGCATCGCGGCCGGATTGGCCAACCACATCGCCCAGAAAAAGAAGCCGCATGGAAGGACCGTCAGCGCGCCGTTGACGTGCGCCGCCGCGCGGTTGAACCGCCGGGGCTGGGCGCAGACGCCGGCCCCGCCAGAAGCGGCGACAGCGAGAAGCGGTAAAGCTGGCGCTCGGTTACCACGGCATCCAGCGCCTCGTCATGATCCTCAACCGGAAGGTCCTCATGGCGCTGGCAGTCAAAGGCGAGGCCCACGGCCAGAACAGATCCGCGCGCGCGCAATTCGGTCAGTGTGCGGTCGTAATAGCCGCCGCCGCGGCCAAGACGGTGGCCCTTGGCGTCGAATGCAACCAGCGGCACCAGCACCAGCACCGGCTCGATGATCTGGCTTTCAGAAGTCGTGCGCGTGCCAAAGGGGCCTGCGACCAGCTTGTCGCCCGGACGCCACAGCCGGAATGAGAGCGGGACATTGTCGCCCTCAACCACCGGCAGCGCGATCCGGTGGTTCGCCTTGTGCAGACGCTCCAGCAACAGGGTCGGATCGATTTCCGATTTGAGTGGTGCATAGCCCGCCACCGCCGATCCGGCAGGCAGCGAAAGCGCGGGAAGAAGAATTTCCGCAACCTGCCGCGCGGCATCCTCGCCATAGGCGGCGGAAGCTGACTGCGCGCGCCGCAACATGTCGCGGCGGATTGTCTCCTTCTGCGAGGGCGCGGGCGGAACGGCTGAACGTAAAAGGTCAGAGGGGGGCATGAATGTCCGGTCAGTCCCCGTCAAATCCCGACAGGGCAACATGAACATGCCACAACCTGCCGGGCCATTTGGAGCAAAACTTTTTGCCTGCCCGGCTTGACAGTTAATACTTTGATTCAAATGGGAAAATGTGGACGGGACCGCCTGCGCCGGCACTTCAATGAACCTCACGGGCCTGCAAGTGCAGGTGGGCGCCATATGTCCGCAGCCACGGCCACGGTCAGGGACAGCTCCCTGTGAGAACCATTAAGGCCCCTGGGCATCAAACAGCATCGCACGCCGCAGTACCCGTCCACTGCCCAACCTAGGCCGCGGCGACCCTGGCTGCAATCTCTTCAATGCGCGCCGCTGCTGACTCCAGCACGTCAGCCACCGCGCCTTCGGCTGTCTGCGCCTTTTCAGCGACAGCCACACGCGTTTGTTTCAGCTGGGCAATTTCGGCGTCCAGCTCTTCGATTTTCTGTTCGCGCAGGCCCAGTTCGTCAGCGATGAGAAGCGACGCCATCAAAAGGAGGCGGGAATCGCCCACCTGGCCGACCGCACCGGCGATTTCAGCAACGCGCCTGTCGATGACCTGCGCCAGTTCGACAAGATGCTTTTCTTCGCCATCATCGCAGGCAATCGTATAGGAGCGCCCATTGACGGTTACCGTAACGTGAGCCATGCGCCCTACTCCGCCGCACTGGCTTGGGGATTGGCGGTCACTGCCTCGCTGCGGGGCCGCACATCAAGAATGGAGCGCACCTCCCGGATGGCGCCATCAAGCCGCTGCGAAACCTCTTCCGTCAGCGATTCCAGCGCTTCGGCCTCGCCCTTCATGCGCTCGACTTCGTCCTGCAGGCGCTCGCGGTCGCGCTTGAGGCCCTGAATCTCGCGCTGGGCCTCGGCCAATGCCTTGCCCTCACGCTGGCGGGCAGCCAGCGCCTGTTCAAGCGTGTCCAGCGAAGCCGAGAAACGCTCCATTGCACGCTCAAGCCTTGTCATGGGCAGCACCAACTTGACGGTCGAATGGGGGGACGCAGAGGGATCAGAGGGACCATAAACCCGGATTCGCAGCGCGGCAAGAAATCGCGCACCAAAGAGCAGGCTTTGCCGCGCCTTTGCCAAGAATTTACAGCCTTTGAGACGCTTGACGGCCAAGGTCCGGCGGGGCAAACCCTCGCGCGAAATTGAGGGCGGGCATGATCTCCCGGCGCTCCCTCCCCCTCTCACCTGGCGCAAGCGGCCCCTCCCCATGAACGCTCACACCAAAGAACCCCTTGTGCCCGCCCGGAACCGGCTGATGGCCAATGCCATTCGCGCGCTGGCGATGGATGCGGTCGAGGCGGCCAAATCGGGCCATCCGGGCATGCCGATGGGCATGGCGGATGCCGCGACCGTGCTCTTTTCTCGCTTTCTGAAATTCGATCCCGCCAATCCGCATTGGCCTGACCGTGACCGCTTTGTTCTTTCGGCAGGTCACGGCTCGATGCTGCTCTATGCGCTTCTGCATCTGACAGGCTATGCCGATTTCCCGCTCGATGAGCTCAAACGCTTCCGCAAGCTCGGATCGAAATGTGCGGGTCACCCGGAATATGGCCATGGCGCAGGCGTGGAAACGACCACCGGTCCGCTGGGTCAGGGCATCGCCACCGCCGTGGGCATGGCGCTGGCCGAACGCATGATGGCCGCACGCTTCGGCAATGCGCTGGTTGACCACCGCACTTACGTGATTGCCAGCGACGGCGACCTGATGGAGGGCGTGAGCCATGAGGCGATCAGCCTTGCCGGGCACCTGAAACTCTCGCGCCTCATCGTGCTGTTCGATGACAACGGCATCTCGATTGACGGCGCGCTTTCACTTTCCGAAAGCGGCGATCAGCTGAAACGATTTGAGGCTGCAGGCTGGCGCGCTGAACGCGTTGATGGCCATGATCCCGAAGCAGTGGCCGCAGCGCTTGAGCGCGCGCAAGGTTCAGACCGCCCCAGCCTGATTGCCTGCCGTACCCGCATCGGCTTTGGCGCGCCGACGAAAGAGGGCAGCGAGAAATCGCATGGCAGCCCGCTGGGCGCAGCCGAAATCGAAGGCGCGCGCAAAAACCTCGACTGGCCGCACGCGCCCTTTGTCGTGCCCGATGACATCCGCGCGATGTGGCGCATTGTTGGCACCCGCAATCAGGCTGCATTTGCGGATTGGACCAGGCGCCTTGAGGCCTCGCCCGCGCGCGACAGTTTCAGCGCGGCGCTGGCCGCATCGCTGGATGCGCTCACCAAGCCGATGTCGGAATACATTTCCTCCCTGATCGCCAAGCCGCA
>DEIC01000071.1 GCA_002352285.1 Alphaproteobacteria bacterium UBA2784
ATGTCACGCGAAACGGTCACCCAGCCGTCTGGCTCGCCGGTGACCGGATCGAAGATGGGAGCGCTGCGGATTTCAAACCAGACATAATGTCCCTGTTTGTGTTGGCAGCGGAACTTTTCCGGCGATCCTGTGTCAATGGCGCACACGACGCTGGCGCGATCATCCGGATGGACGCATTCAAGCCCGGTTCCGATTTTTTCCTCGATCGTATAGCCCATCAGGCGCTCGATCGCCCGCGAAATGAAGGCAATTTTTTTGTCGCGGGTGAACCGGCAGATGATGTCAACAGAGCTGTCGGCGATCATCTGCAGTTGGGCCCGCTCGCGCATCAACGCATCTCGCGCCAGCTTGAGTTCTTCCTCGCGCGCAACCTGCTCCGAAATGTCGCGTGTGACCGTAACGAACTCGAGAAACCTGCCGGTCCCGCCATCGAACACGGGCGAGATTTTTCCCTCGACCCAGACGGGGTGGCCCTCCTTGTGCATCACACGATAGCGCACTGTCACGGGATGGCGCGCAATCGCCGCCTCGACCGATCGGATGACAAGCGTCTCCTGATCGTCCGGGTGCACTTTGGCCTGCTGGCCAAGCGCCTCNNCCCGCGGCCACGGACTGGGTGATATCGGTTGCAACACCGCAATAATGGGCGGGAAGCCCGCCGCTTGCGGGGCGATAGCGCAGCGTATAGCGCAACCAGCGGATGGAGCCGTCGGGATGGATGAAGCGGTGCGGCCGCTCAAACACGGCATCACGGGGCGCGTCTGCCAGCCGCGCGACAAGGCGCGCGCCGTCTTCGGGATGCGACAGGCGCCGCCACAGATCAGGATTGTCGAGGAATGCCTGCGCCGGATGCCCAAGCAGATTTTCGCAGTCTCCGCTCATCGCCAGCGTCCCGAAGGGCGGCTCTGCCTCGAAGGCAAGCACGATCACCGGCGCGGACTTGACCAGCACCTGGGTGTCGAAAGTGGCTTTGGCGGCGCGGGGCTCCATGACTGCCTTTCACCCGATTGCAGCCGACAGCCTATCCGGACTAATTTTCTGCACTCTTAACGGGGCGGCGCCCCGGCAATTCTCATCGGGCAGAGGGCGAAAATGGCACGCAAGCGGGAGGGAGATGGCCGTACCGCGCTGGTTACGGGCGGCTCGGCGGGCATTGGCGAGGCACTGGCCCATGAATGGGCGGCCCATGGCTTTAATCTTGTGTTAACCGCGCGGCGAGAAGACCGGCTCATCAAGACCGCAGAGGAAATCCGCTCGCGCCACGGCGTTCAGGTTTCGATTATCGCCGAAGACCTCGCTGATCCCGCCGCTCCCCAGCGCCTGGCCGACCGCCTGGCCGCCGAAAATCTCACGATCGATGTGCTCATCAACAATGCCGGCTATGGCGTAGCGGGCCGCTTCCATACCGTGCCGTGGGACGACCACGCGAAATTCTTCCAGGTGCTGATGGTTGCACCCTGCGCGCTCACGCATCTTCTGTTGCCGGGCATGATCCAGCGCGGTTATGGCCGCATCATCAACATCGCTTCCCTTGCCGGCCTGTTGCCGGGATCGCCGGGCTTTACGCTCTATGGCGGCTCCAAGTCACATCTCATCCGTTTCTCGCAGGCGCTGAATGCGGAATGTGCCGGAACGGGCGTGCACGTCACCGCGATCAACCCCGGCTTCACCTTCAGCGAGTTCCACGATGTGGCCGGTGTGCGCAAGGATGTCAGCGCCATGCCACGCTTTATGTGGCAAAGCGCGGCGGATGTGGCGCGCGAGGCCTATCGGGCGTCGCGCCGCAACAAGCCGGTGCATACAACGGGCCGCGTGAACCGGATGATTGCGTGGCTGGCGCGCCATCTGCCACAGGGCCTTGTGCTGCGCCTCACCCAGTCGCGCAACAGCCGTGGCAATGCACGCAACTAGCGCCTAGAGGCCCAGACGGGCGAATTGCTCAGCCGGCGCACCGACACGGCGCAGCGCCGCGCCAAGCCGTGAGGCATAGTCCGCCTCCGCAGCGCTGCCCGCAAGGTTGGCCAGCTCACCGGGATCGCGCACCACATCGTAAAGATGGTTCCCGGAAAACTGGGCATAGGCCCAATAGGGCACCCGGTCGCCTTCGACCCATGTTTGATGGATGACCGGCACGCTGCTTCCCGGCATGGAAGAAAGCCGCGCGCGGGAATCCGGCAGCGGCAATTCCTGCTCGCGCGTCAGGAAGTGCGTCGGCATGGTGGACCAGCGGTTGGACAGCATGGGCAGCGGCGCATTGGCGCCAACCGGCGCACGGGCATATTTCATCCTTCCGTCGAGATAATGCACCTCGCGCCCCCACACGCCGGCCAGCACATGATCGCGCACTTCCCGGGCATCGCCTGACAAAAGCGGCAAGAGCGAGACGCCATGTGTGCGCTGCCGGATCGCGCTGGTGACACCAAAGAGGTCAGCAAGCGTGGCGTGCAGGTCAACCGAAGTGGTCAGCGCAGAAATCCGTTCGGGCGAAAGACCCGCACCCGCCATCATCAGCGGAATCCGGCCCATCGGCTCATGGATGGGAACGCCGGGTTTGCCCCAGATATCTTTCTCGCCCAGATAATGGCCGTGGTCGGTGGTGACGATGATGAGCGTATCGTCCCAAAGCCCGCGCGTGTCGATCGCATCCAGCACCTTGCCGAACCAGTGATCGATCATCATCAGCTTGGCGCCATAACGCGCGCGGATCTGGCGGCCCTGACGCTCACTGATGATGCCGCGCTTGATGGCATCCTTCGCGTAAGGCGGCCAGATCAGCGGCGGCCCGTCCCAGTCAGGATCGGTGATTTTCGCATAATGGTCTGGCGTATCGAACGGCTCGTGCGGGTCGAACTCATCGACGAACAGGAAGAAGTTCTTGTGCCTGCCCGCATTGTCATGGATCCAGCGCGCCGCCGCCGCCATGGTTTTGGGGCCGGGAAAATCATCCTCGCTTCTGAACCAGCCGCGTGAACGGTCGTAAGGGATGTCACGCCGCCCCATCAGCGGTGCACCGGCCCAGCTGGGATCAGAAGCCGTCTTCCACGCGTCGCCCTCATGGCCGCGCTGATAGTCCCACGCTGTGAAATCGACGTGATAATTCTCGCCGCC
>DEIC01000103.1 GCA_002352285.1 Alphaproteobacteria bacterium UBA2784
CTGATTGGCCGCTCGCTGCGCACTGTCACGGACCTGACTGGCTTTGGCGAACGCCAGATCACGATTGACTGCGATGTCATTCAGGCCGATGGCGGCACGCGCACGGCGGCGATCACCGGTGCCTATGTTGCGCTTTACCAGTGCTTTCAGCGCATGAAGACACTGAACATGATTAAGGCGATCCCGCTGCGTGATTCTGTGGCCGCTGTCAGTTGCGGCGTGCGCATGGGCGTGCCGTTGCTTGATCTTGACTATGACGAGGATTCATCCGCCGACACGGACGCAAACTTCGTGCTCACCGGCAAAGGCGGCATTGTCGAAATTCAGGGCACAGCCGAGCGCGAACCGTTTTCAGAGGCAACCTTCAACGAACTGCTGACGCTGGCGCGCAAGGGCGTGAGCGAATTGCTGGCGGCCCAGCGCACCGCGTTGAAACTTTGATGGCGGCAAGGAAACTTCTCACGCCCGGCATGCGGCTTGTGGTCGCCAGCCACAATCCCGGAAAACTGCGCGAGATTTCCGGATTGCTTGCGCCCTTCGGCGTAGAAGCGGTTTCGGCGGGCGCATTAGGCATTCCCGAGCCGGACGAGACCGGCGCGACGTTTGAAGAAAATGCGCTGCTGAAGGCCGAAGCTTCGGCGAAAGCAAGCGGCCTTCCCGCGCTGTCGGATGACAGCGGCCTGTGCGTTGCTGCACTGGATAATGCGCCGGGCATCTTTTCTGCGCGCTGGGCAGGGCCTGGCAAGGATTTCTCGCTTGCCATGAAACGTGTGGAGAACGAATTGCGCGCCAAAGGGCTTGAAACCTCGCCTGCACATTTCGTCTGTGTGCTCGCGCTCGCCTTTCCCGACGCGCCGCCGCAGATCTTCCGCGGTGAAGTGCATGGCACGGTCAGCTTCCCGCCGCGCGGCAAGAATGGCTTTGGCTATGATCCGATCTTCACCGCAACGGGCATGCACGAAACCTTCGGCGAAATGGAACCGGCAAGGAAACACGCCATGTCGCATCGCGCCGAGGCCTTTCGCAAACTTGTCACGGCGCTGGCATGAGTGACGCACCCGGCTTTGCGCTCTATGTGCACTGGCCGTTCTGCGCCGCCAAATGCCCCTATTGCGATTTCAACTCGCATGTCCGCCGCAACATCGATGCGATGGATTATGGAAGCGCGCTCGCGCGCGAACTGGAAACGCAGGCTGGGATGCTCGACGCGCGCCCGTCGCTTTCCAGCATTTTCTTTGGTGGCGGCACGCCCAGCCTGATGCCGCCGCAAGCGGTGGCGGGCGTGATTGATGCGGCGGCAAAACTTTTCTCCTTTGCGCCGGATATCGAGATCACGCTGGAGGCAAACCCCACCAGCGCCGATGCCGCCCGATTTGCAGGCTATCGCACTTCGGGCGTCAANNGCGCGTGAAACGTTCCCGCGCGTCTCGTTTGATCTCATCTATGCGCGCATGGGCCAGACGCGCGAAGGCTGGGCAGACGAACTGCAAAAGGCGCTGGCGCTGATGCCCGATCATCTCTCGCTCTATCAGCTGACGATCGAGGATGGCACGCCCTTTGCGGCGCTGCATGCGCGCGGACAGATCATCACGCCCGATGATGACGAGGCTGCCGCCCAATATGCACTGACACAGGAACTGTGCGAGGCGGCGGGTCTTCCCGCCTATGAAATTTCCAATCACGCGCGGGCCGGGGCAGCGTCGCGGCACAATCTCGTCTATTGGCGCTATGGCGAATATCTCGGCATCGGTCCCGGTGCGCATGGCCGCATCCGCACGCGCGGCGCGCTGCATGCTACGGTGACAGAGAAACGCCCCGAAGAATGGCTGGCGCGTGTGAAGGAAAAGGGCACCGCCCTCACGCAGAACGAAGGCATCGCGCCCGCCGATCAGGCCCGCGAGATGATGATGATGGGCCTGCGCCTCACAGAAGGTATCGATCCCGCGCGCTATGCAATGCTGGCTGGTGCATCACTCGACGACGCACGCATTGCCAATCTCGAAGGGGAAGGCTTTCTTGAACGTCACGCCAGCCGCTTGCGCGCCACACGCAAGGGCCGCCTTGTGCTCAACGCGCTGATCGCGGAACTGGTGGGGTAGGACACAAAGAGTGATTCCTCTCCCCTCGGGGAGAGGACGCGAGCGCTTGCGAGCGGGTGAGGGGGCCTGCAAGCACTTTCCCCCTCACGAAATTTGCGAAGGCAAATTTCCGCTCTCCCCAGGGGGAGAGCAAAGGTAGCAAGTCGCTGAGCCCCCTCAAAACGCCGAAGGCTCAAACGTGCGCGGTGCGGGGCTGACGACGGTAAAGCCGCCATTGGTCACTTCGACAACCGCAAGGCCGCGCTCCAGCGTGCCATCCGCCTTGAAGCGGAATATGCCGTCAACGCCCAGAAAGCCGTTCGGGTCGGTGATGGAGGTGAGCGTATAGCGCGAACCCGCAGGTTCACGCGCAAGGACTGTCGCCAGCGCCATCGCATCATAGCCAAGGCTGGCGACGCGTGGCGCGCGTGAATCATAGACGGTGCGATAGCGGTCAGCGAATGTCTGGCGTGACGTGGGTTCGGGTGCAGCAAACCAGCCGCCGACAAGGGCTGGCTCTTTTGCCGTTGCTGCTTCATCCCAAAGGCCCGTGCCCAGGAAGCGCACTGTGCGCGGATCAATGTTGTTGAAAGGAAGAATGGGCCCCAGCGCGCGCAACAGCTGCCCGCCCTCAGGCAACAGCACGGCCTGGAAATTCGTGCCCGCAATCGATTCAACGGCAGGGTTCATCTCCTCGGGCCGCTGCGGATAGATCGCGGTTGCGGCCACGCTCACGCCATTGGCCACGGTTGCCGCATTGAATGCGAGGCTCACGCGATTGCCATAGGGCGAGGCGGGAAACAGCGCCGCGATATTGGTCAGACCCTGAGAGGCGGCATAGGAAACAATGCGCCGCACTTCCTCTTCCGGTGCAAAGCTCAAAAGATAGACGCCATTGCCCGCAACCGACGTGTCGGTCGAAAACGCGATCACCGGCACATTGCGCAGCCGCGCCAGCGGCGCCACAGCCGTCACCTGCTCGGCAAAGACGGGGCCAAGAATGATTTCGGCACCCTGCGCCAATGCCGAATTGGCGGCGGCGGCCGCATCGCCGGGCGTGCCCTTGGTGTCGATGGGAATAAGCTCGATATTGGGATTGTTCGCGTCAAACAGCGCCAGCTGGGCGGCATTCAAAAGGCTCGCCGCCAGCGTGCGCGTGTCCTTTTGCGAATGGCTGAAGGGCAAAAGGATCGCCACCTGCACTTTGGTGTCGGTGCCCGTCGGCGTGTCAGGAATCTGGGTGTGGATCGAGGTCGGCGGCGCCACCGGCGGCCTTACCTCATTTGTCGCGGTGGTATTGCCGCCGCCGGATGTGGCGCAGCCAGCCAGGGTGAAGGCAAGCGCCGCAAAAGCAGCGGCTGTCATGCGCTTCAGCGCTTTTGCAGTGTGAGAACGCACGCTAGAAAGAGAGGCTTCTGGCGCAAGAATGGCGTCCGTCATCGGAACTTTTCCCTCATATGCAGGCAAGGCGCAAACCTAGCGGCCCGGCGCTTCCAAGTAAACGCGCGGGCGCTTCTAATGGCGGCGAGGGGGATACTCCAGCCCTTAATCGCGGCCTTTATGTGGTCGCGACCCCCTTGGGCCATGCGCGGGATATCACATTGCGGGCGCTGGATGTGATCAAGGCCGCAGACTGGCTCTATGCCGAGAACGGCGCCGAAACGGCAAAGCTCCTCGCCCTTCACGGCATCAGGCGCAAGATTGCGAGTTTCCGGGAGGAAAATGCCAAGGCCGTCATTCCCGAAATCGTGGCCGCCATTACGGCGGGGGAGTCTGTCGCCCTTGTCAGTGACGCAGGTACGCCCCTGATCTCTGATCCCGGCGAAAATCTTGTAGCCGCCATTGTGGCTGCGGGTCTGCCAGTCATCCCCATTCCCGGCGCATCGGCCGGCATTGCCGCCCTGTCGGCATCGGGCCTGCCAGCGCTTCCCGCCTTGATGATGGGGTTTTTGCCTGAACGCCAGTCGGCGCGGCGCACGGCGCTGGAAGGGGTCAAGGCGCTCTCGGCAACGCTGGTGATCTATGAGGCGCCGCATCGCCTGTGCGAGACACTGGCCGATGCCAAAGCCGTGCTGGGCGACCGCATGGCCTGTGTCGCGCGCGAGATGACCAAGCACTTTGAGGAATTCCGGCGCGCCAGCCTGACCGGACTGCTGGAGCACTTCACCCAGACGCTGCCGCGCGGCGAAATCGTGCTTGTGATCGCCCCGCCCGGCGAGGCCGAAGAGGTTTCCTTCGAGGCGATTGATGCAGCACTCGCGCGCGCGCTCGAAACCATGCGGGTGAAGGATGCCGCTGATGCCGTGGCGGCGGCGCTTTCTGCCCCGCGCCGGCTGGTCTATCAGCGCGCGCTTGCGCTGAAAGACGGCCCCCGAAAGTCCGCGCCTGATGGACAATGATGCACGCCGCAAAGCCGAACGCGAAGGGCGCTGGGCGGAATTTGCCGCAGGGCTGATCCTGACCTTCAAGGGGTTCAGGGTGATCGAACGGCGCTATCGGTCACCAGTGGGCGAGATTGACATCATCGCGCTGCGGCGCTGGCCGTTTGAAACAGAGCGGCCGCTCATCGTCTTTGCCGAAGTCAAAAAGCGCCGCAGCGAGGACGAGGCTGCCGAAAGCCTCTCATCCCGACAGCAAAAACGCATTGAACGTGCGGCAGGGGCTTTCCTTGCCGCAAATCCGCCGCTTAATGGGGCTGACATGCGATTCGATGTCTTCGTGGCGGGCAGGGGCTTCTGGCCCCGCCACATCAAGAATGCATGGCAGCCCGGATAACAGGTGGGAAGCGGGCGCCATCACCGGAAACAGCAAGGCGGTCTTGTCCGCCCCCAGACGAAAGCATGAGGCAACATGCGCCAGTTCATCTTCCCCGCTCTTTTTCTCTCGTCATTGATGCTTCTGCCGGGCTGCGCTCCGCTGATTGCAGCCGGCGTTGCCACCGGCGTCTATACCGCGACGCAGGAACGCGACATGGGCGACGCCGTCAAAGACAGCTGGATTGAAACCCAGCTTGAAGCCGAAATTTTTGATGCCGACCCCGGCCTCTATAGCGGCCTTTCGGCCAACGTGATCGAAGGCCGCGTCTATCTGATGGGCACGGTGCCATCTGCCGAGGCGCGGCGCGATGCAACCCGCATCGCCTATGGCATTGATGGCGTGCGCGAAGTGCATAACGATGCCGAAGTAATGGATGGCCGCGGCCTTGGCACCATGGCCGATGATGCCTGGACGGCCTCCGAAATCCGCCTCGACCTGATCGGCGAGGGCGACATCAGCGACCAGAATTACTCGATCGAGGTGATCCGCGGCACGGTCTATATCATGGGCATCGCCCGTGATGAGACAGAGCGCGACAGGGTGCTTGCCATCGCGCGCGATACGGGCGGTGTGGTGCGCGTGGTGGATTACACCGTGCTCAAAGACATGCCCGGCCGCCGCCCGCCCGAAGATGATTCCTGAGCTTCATGGCCGCAAAGCTCAAAGCCCTCTTCTCATCGCTGGCGCTATCCGTGTCGGGCACCGGCCCCATCGCCGAGGCGGCACTGTCACTTGCCGCCGCAGACCGGCCCGGCGTGAAAACTGAAACCTTTGCCGCGCGGCTTTCGGCGATGGTGCGTGATGCAAAGCGGGCGCTGGGCACCGGGCCAGAGCCGCGCGCCCGCCCTGCCGAGGCAATTGCAGGCGCTCTGGCCGATGCCATTGCCCTCAAGGCCGGCCTGACGGGCGACAGCGAGACCTATGATGATCTGCGCAACGCCGATCTCATCCATGTGCTGGAGCGCAGGAAGGGCCTGCCGGTCACGCTCGGCATCATCTATCTGCATGTGGCCCGTGCGCTGGGTGCCGATGCTGTCGGCCTCAACATGCCAAGCCACTTCATGGTGCGCATCGAAACCGCTGTTGATCGAGTCGTGATTGATCCCTTTGCGGGCGGCGCCATCTTTGGTCCCGAGGCAATGGCGGCACTGGTCACGCGCCTGAAACTTGAGCCCGCCGCCGTACAGCATGGCCTTGCCAGCACCATGACGGATGCCGAAGTGATGATGCGGCTCCTCAACAACATCCGCACGCGGGCAAAGGCAGGCGAAGATTTCGCGATGCTGGAAAAAACCTGCGAGCGCATGCTGCTGCTCGCCCCCGAAGTAGGTGTATTGTGGTTTGATCTGGGAACAGCCCAGGCGCGTCTGGAAAAACCCGGCGCGGCGCTCAAATCGCTGGGCAAATCGATTGCGCTCAGCGCGGGCGAGCCCCATGACGCCGCCGCCCAGGCCCTTTACAAGGTGCTCAACGCCCGGCTCAACTGAACCACGCAGCACGCCGCCGCGCCGTTCGTGCCTGAAAAGGAGCCGCCATGGGTCTTCGCGTTGCCATCCAGATGGACCCGATCCAGTCGATCAACATCGACGGGGATTCGACTTTTGCACTCGCGCTCGAGGCGCAAAAGCGCGGCCACACGCTATTCTATTATCAGCCGCGCCAGCTCTCGTTCCTGCATGGTGACGTCACAGCCAATGCCGCGCCGCTTTCCGTGCGCGCCGTCAAGGGCGATCATTTTTCGCTGGGGGCCGCACAGCGCACCGATCTTTCAACCATGCAGGTGGTGTTGCTGCGCCAGGACCCGCCCTTTGACATGGGCTACATCACCAC
>DEIC01000131.1:0-1363 GCA_002352285.1 Alphaproteobacteria bacterium UBA2784
TCGCTGCTTTCCCACGCGGGAACCATATATGCCTTGACTTCGGTCTCGAACGCGACCGGCTTGCCATCGACAGTGACGGTAAAGCCCATGAAGTTGGGATCCTTCATCGCGTCATAGGCGATGGCGAAGTCGCCATATTCGGGCAGGATCAGCGACACCGGCGGAATGGGAAAGGCGATGAGGAGCGTGACATCTTCGTCGGTAATGTTGCGGAACGCGTAATCGACGCGGATTTCATCAAGCGACAGGAAAAGATCTTCCTTTTCCATCGCGACCGCGTCGGTTGACCCGAACACGAGGCCCGTGTTCGTGATGCCGCCCACGCCGTCATTGGCGCTGGCCATCTGCGCCCAGAATGTTGCGGCCAGTGTTGCGGCCAGAGCCGCGGCTGCGAGTTTGCGCATGATGCTGCCTCGTTTGTCCTAGTCGATTTCTTCGTCCGGATAGATGCCCCACAATTCGGCGCGCGGCACAAATCCGGTGATGCCCTGAATCTCAAGCTCGCACCAGATGCCATGACAGGATTCCAGGCGGGCGAGGACGCCCGGCTCCAGCCATGCCTCGACCGCAGCGCCTGCATCTGCGCGCTCGAGAAGCGCCACATTCGCGCCGGCATTGATGATGACGTAACGCTCGCCATCCAGCAGCGCCTTGTTGACCCAGCCGACCACGCCCTCGTGGTCACGCACGCGGCGCCAGACATCGAACTCGGCCGTGATCTCGACCGGCAGATTGCGGCGCTTGTAAATCCAGAGGATGCGGTGGCTGTCTGACGGCCCCTCCCGCAAATTGACCTCACCCGATTTCAGGGAAACAAAACGCGGCACGGGAAGGCCTGATGGACCCTCACGCGGCTCATCTGCCGTTGCGTGAGGCAGGGGCAGCAGGATTCCTGCCGCAATGGCCATGACCAGAATGCAGAATGCACTCACAGGAAAACGGGAAACGCGTGATGTCATCGCCGGATGGTTCCAGGGCTTTGGCCTATGTTGAACGGGGTGACCTAAAGGTCAAGATGCGCCGCGCGCCGGGCCGCGAAATCGCAACCTGATGCGGCCAAAGCGCTAGGCGCAGCCCCAAAACCTCTGTTACAGATTCCGTTCATCTGCCGCCTGATCTCGCGGCTCTGGAGCCCAGCCCGCCTATGCCTGCCAAGAAGCCGCTTGTCGTCGTTACCCGCAAACTGCCCGAAGCCGTGGAAACGCGCATGCGCGAACTTTTTGACGCGCGCCTCAACACTGACGACCACGCCCTGAGCCAGGCCGAGCTTGTTGCCGCCGTTGAGCAGGCCGATGTGCTGGTGCCCACCATTACCGACCGGATCGACAGCCGCATCATCAGCCGCGCCGGGCCGAACCTGAAA
>DEIC01000131.1:1458-1907 GCA_002352285.1 Alphaproteobacteria bacterium UBA2784
GTGGCGCGGCGCGCCAGGGCGTTTGGCCTGCAAATCCACTATCACAACCGCAAGCCCGTCAGCACCGCCATCGAGCAGGCGCTGGAGGCGACCTATTGGGAATCACTCGACCAGATGCTGGCCCGCATGGACATCATCTCGGTCAATTGCCCGCACACACCGGCCACCTATCACCTTCTTTCGGCGCGCCGCCTGAAGATGATGAAGCCGCATGCCTTCATCGTGAATACGGCGCGCGGCGAAGTGATTGACGAGAACGCGCTCGCCCGCATGCTGGAGGCAGGTGAGCTGGCGGGTGCGGGCCTTGACGTGTTCGAGCACGAACCGGCGGTCAACCCCAAGCTCCTCAAACTCAAGAATGTCGTGCTTCTGCCCCATATGGGTTCGGCCACGCTGGAGGGCCGCATCGACATGGGCGAGAAAGTCATCATCAACATCAAGACCTTTGC
>DEIC01000131.1:1976-3011 GCA_002352285.1 Alphaproteobacteria bacterium UBA2784
GCCGATTTCTATTCCGATGCGGCGCGCATCCACATCACGATCGTGGCGCAGGACGGCAGCACGCAGATCATCGAAATGACCGGCAAGGCGCTCAAGGAAAAGCTTGCCGCGGCATTGGACCCGGCCACCGGCGACGCCGTGGGGCTGACGGATACCTATTCCGGCGAGGCGTTTGTGCTTTCCGCTAACGGAAAAGTCACCCTGACGGCCATGCGCCATGTGGTGACGCTCGATGCCTGGTTCCTCAACGATTTTGCGCTGACCGGCTATGACGCGCCGCATGCGATGACATGGCGCAAGCGCGGCGATGACTGGCGCATTGTCGAAGAGCGCATCGAAATCCGCCGCTGACAGAAAGACGCGAGTCATTCAAACGCGTTGCGCGGCGTTCTTCAGAAAATGATTCATGTGTTGAGAATTCGTTGCTTCTCACGCGGCGTGTGAGAAGTGCGGCGCAACGCTTTGGCGCAGAATCATAAACAGTTCGGCACAATCATCCGTTTACGGATTATTCACCAAAGCGCCGCGCGTCTGTCATCGTCATGCATGTGTTACATGAGGAGCGGCGCGCAACGCTCTGGCGCGGAATCTGATTCCGCTTCAGGCGAAATCTTCTTTCTTGAGGACCGCGTGCAGCGTGATGCCGGCGGCTTTGAAGTTTTCGGCGCCACCCTCCTGCCGGTCCACGATGCAGAGCGCATGCTCGATAATGCCGCCTGCGGCGCGCACGGCGTCCACCGCCTTCATGGAGGAGCCCGCCGTCGTTATCACATCGTCAATGATGATGACGCGCTTGCCCGCAAGGCTCTCATCCTGCGTCAGACCCTCGATCACCTTGGTTGTGCCATGCGTCTTGGGCGCCTTGCGGACGAAAAAGCTCTCGACCGGCTTTCCCTCGGCCACGCTCAGGGCGGCCAGCGAGGCAATCACAGGCACGGCGCCCATCTCCAGACCGGCCACATAATCCACTTTCAGGGGCTCCAGCAGGCGCAAGAGCGTGCGGGCGCACAGATAGGCGCCGCGCGCATGCATCAT
>DEIC01000131.1:3057-3917 GCA_002352285.1 Alphaproteobacteria bacterium UBA2784
GATGCACACATGTCAGGAGTCCAGGGAATTGCCTGATATGTCTTGCGCCTCCGCCCGCAACTTGTTGCGGGGGTGAGCGAAGCGCAAGGCGATGCGCTTGCATCGCGGGTGGGGGAATAGACGTCAATGCGAGACCCCCACCCGGATCGCAAGTGCGATCTCNNCCCTCTTCCAGATAGACGATGCGGTCGAGCCACGAGATGGTGGAGAGCCGGTGGGCAATCGCAATCACGGTGCGGCCCGCCATCAGACGCTGCAACGCCTCCTGAATCAGGTGTTCGGATTCAGAATCAAGCGAGGACGTCGCCTCATCCAGCACCAAGATCTTTGCGTCCTTCACCAGCGCGCGGGCAATGGCGATGCGCTGGCGTTCGCCGCCGGAGAGTTTCAACCCCTGCTCGCCAACAATTGTGTCGTAGCCTTCCTCACGATCCGAGATGAAATCATGGGCATGGGCATCGCGCGCCGCACTTTCCACCAGATGCTGGGCCGCGCGCGGATCGGCATAGCGGATGTTCTCACGCACCGGGCGATGGAACACGCCGGGGTTCTGCGGCACTTCGGAGACCGCTTCGTTGATCGAATCCCAGGTGACATGGGCAATGTCCTGCCCGTCGATCAGGACACGGCCCTGTTGCGGCACGAACTGGCGGCGCAGCAGTTTCACCAGCGTTGACTTGCCTGCGCCGGAGCGGCCAACCAGACCCACNNGCAAAGGTGACGTTCTCAAAACGGATCGCGCCCTTTTCCACGACGAGCGGCACGGCATCGGGCGCATCGGTGATTTCGTGCTTTTGCGTGACGAGCGCCAGCGCCTCGCCCAGCGTTCCCACCTGCTCAAAAAAGTCGAGCATGCGGTA
>DEIC01000125.1:0-2690 GCA_002352285.1 Alphaproteobacteria bacterium UBA2784
TTCAAATCCCGCCGCTCCGACCATTTTTCTTCCCGTCATCCGTGGTTCATTTTCGCACTTTAATGTTGTCGTGCGAGGACTTCTTGCATTGCGAGACAAGCGTGTTTGCACTGGGTTTCGCTTGTGCCAGCTTGATTGCGTATGAGTGATCACCAACCTTGAACACTTGGCACGCAGGAATTTCCCGATGAGGCAGTTTCAGACAGGTCTGGCAGCGATTGTTGTTGCTGCGGTGTCTTGCCCACTCGCCAACGCCGACGACGGGCCCGCGCGCTATAACGTTGAAGCGGCAACCGTGGTCTATGAGCTTGGCGGCATTCAGAGCGGCACCAAGACTGTCTATTGGGACAATTACGGCAGGCGCGAACTTGCCGTTTCAAAGACCTCGATTACGGCAGGCAGCATGACGATTGAACGCGAGGAGATCGTGCTCACGCTGCCCGACTTCATTTACACGATTGATCCAGTGGCGCGCACAGCGACGCGGGTTCCCAATCCCATTCGCGACATGGCGCAGGGCCAGCCGGATGTTGTGGGGATGGGGCTTGATATTCTCAGGAACATGGGTGGAACCCAGACGGGCACGGAGACAATCGCAGGTGTCACGTGTGATGTGTGGACTGTACCCTCACTCCATTCCACGACCTGCATCTGGCAAGGAGTGCCGCTGAGCAATGAAACAAACATGTCGGGTATGACGGTTACCGTTCGCGCGACTTCGGTTGTGGAAGGGCCTGTTGACCCCGCGCTGTTCGAACTTGATCCGGCCCTGACCGTGCGTGACATGTCGGCGATGCCAAATCTTCCGGGGCGGTGAGTGCCGGACAGTCCGGGCCGATGCTCCGGGAGATCACTCGCCTGATTGCATCAGGCCAGATTGACGAGGCTCGCGCGCGCATCTGGCAGATGGCGGGTGAGCCTCGTTTCTCCGGTGACAATCGCACCGATCTGGCTCAAGCGCTGGAAGACGCTGCCAGGAGCCTTGCCAAAAATGACGCAGCTGGCGCGCATTGGCTTTATGATCGCGCGATTGAAGTCTGGTACAGCTGGGGCGCGATGGCGACGAGCGGCGGCGACGGCGCCGCGCGCGCGCCGCATATTCGCGCTGCCGAGGCACGGCAGGCAGCGCTGTTTGGCCCAGCCGGCAAGGGTGGCGCGTGAGCGAATACGACCTTGCCATCATTGGTGTGGGCGCGTTTGGCAGTGCGGCGTTGCTGGCGGCAGCGCGTGCGGGTGCGCGCGTCATTGGCATTGACCGGTTTCATCCGCCGCACACGATGGGTTCGACCCACGGCGAAACGCGCATCGTGCGCGCGGCGATTGGCGAGGGTGTTGCCTATACGCCGTTTGCGCTGCGCTCTTTTGACTTGTGGGATGAGCTTGCGCGCGAGACTGGCGCACAACTCGTCAATCGCTGCGGGCTTCTGGTGCTGGGGGGCGTGCTGCCGCATGCCACGCATGTAGCGGCCGGATTTCTTGAGACGACGATTGAAGCGGCAAGGCGCTTTGACATTGCCCATGAAGTCATCGGGGCGGATGAGGTGCGCAGGCGCTTTCCCGCCTATGCGGCGTTTGATGGTGATGCTGCCTATTTCGAGCCCGGGGCTGGCTATGGCATTCCCGAAAAAATGGTCGAGACGCAGATCAAGGCTGCACGCGCGCATGGCGCCGAGGTGCAATTCAGCAACCCCGTCTCGCGTGTGGTGGAGGCTGGCGGCCATCACGAAGTGACGACGGCGCAGGGTGTGTTACGCGCGCGCAAAGTCATCATCTGTGCCGGTGCATGGATGAACACGTTTCTGCCGCCCGCATGGCAAGCGCAACTGACCGTCACCCGCCAGACACTGCACTGGTTTGATGTGGGGGCGCAGGCGCCAGCATTTTCACCTGCGCGCATGCCCGTGTTCATCTGGGATGACCTTTACGGCTTTCCGCAGGTTGCGCAGGGTGGCGGCGCGAAGATCGCAACCGAAGTGCTGAGTGATGTGATTGATCCCGCCAATCCGGATCGCAGCGTTAGGCCCTCCGATGTGGCGCATGCCGAGCCGAAGGTGCGCGCGCATTTTCCGCAATTGGGGCGGCACCTGCGCAGTGCGGTTTGTCTTTACACGTCAACGCCGCGCTTTGACTTTCTGGTGGATGCCCATCCCGATATGCCGGGCGTCACGCTTGTGTCGGCGTGCTCTGGCCACGGCTTCAAGCATTCAGCGGCGGTGGGCGAGGCGGTTGCGCTGGCTGCATTGGGGAACGCGCATCTGGAGATTCCAGACGCGTTCCGCGCGGCAAGAGCGCTGTCTGTGTAATCAGGAGATAACCGCCAGCGCAGAGCCCACCGCAAAGCTGGCGCCGAAGCCCACCATCAGGGCCTTTTCGCCTTTCTTCGCTTTGCCGGATTTGACGAGGTCATCCAAGAGCAGCGGGATCGAGGCTGACGACGTGTTGCCGGTTTCCGCGAACGAGGCACACAGGCGGTCCAGCGGAATGCCGGCCTTTTTGCACGCGGGTTCCAGAATGCGGGTCAGATTTGCCTGATGCGGGATCAGCCAATCAATGGTGTGACCCTGCTGCTGATAACGCTCAATCTCCTGCGCCAGAATGCGCGTGGCGCCCACCGCAACAGGCGGCCCCGCCATGAACCAGCGTGCGCCGCGCGGCACGGGGCGATCAGGATAGAACGCCTCCATGCCGCC
>DEIC01000125.1:2703-50959 GCA_002352285.1 Alphaproteobacteria bacterium UBA2784
TTATAGCCAAGCCCCTTCATCAGGCTGGTGGCGATGGTGAGGGCGTACATGAACCCGGTGCAGGCGTTTGATCCGATATCGAGCACGAAGGGCGCACCGACGTCGTAGCCCCGCGCCTTGGCCTCCGCCACGATTTGCTGGGAAACGCCGGGAAAGCCATGGTTGGATGAGGACGATACCAGCACGGCGTCGATATCGTTCCAGCGGCCCTTGGCCATCTGCTCCAGAAGCCCCAGACCCACGAGCACGGGTTTATCTTCCGCCGTGAAAAAGCGGCGCGAGCGCAAGCCGGTTTTCTTTTCGATCAAAACCGAGCGGTCTTTGACCATCTGGATATGTTCGGCAGCGGACTCGTCATCCGGGTCTGCGCCCGCAATCAGCATGTCGCCAATCTCTGTATTGGTGACAATTCGGGGCGGCAGAATGCTGGACGTGGCGGTGATCGAGATCGTGGTCATTACGCGTCTGGAAAGCAGCGAAAGGGGGCTAGCCTCAAACACTATCCCAACATGGGGAATTGTCCAAAGTGGCTGAGGATCAGCCTTGCGCCGCGTCAGCGCCCCTGGACATCCATTTGATAATGAGCCCCGCGGGCAGCACCCAGCCCATGCCAGCCACCAGATAATAGAGGAACTCGACAAGGCCGCTGGCGCCCGGGAGAATGCGCACGGCCAGCGCCATGGCCAGCAGGGCATAGACGCCCAAGCACACGAACAGCATCAACGTGCCGATCAGCTTGCGGGTGCGGATGTTCATGGCGAAGGCCCCAAACTTGTCAGCCCAGACTTGTCAGCCCAGACTTTTCGTCGCAATGGAAAGCGGCCGCGAAGGCTATATGTGATTAGCGGGCAATGGCCGGGGCAGCAAGACACCGATGACGACTTCCGATCAAACGGGCGACAGGCTGAAGCCGGTGCGGATATGGCTCTGGGCGGTGCTTGGGCTTCTCTTCGTGATGATCGTGGTGGGCGGCCTGACGCGGCTGACCGATTCCGGCCTTTCAATTACCGAATGGCGGCCCGTGACCGGGGCCATTCCGCCCATGAGCGAAGCTGACTGGATGAGCGAGTTTGAAAAATACCGCGCCAGTTCGGAATACCAGATGCAGAACCGGGGCATGTCGCTTTCCGAGTTCAAGGAAATCTACTGGTGGGAGTGGGGCCACCGCTTTCTGGGCCGGCTGATCGGAATTGTCTTTGCGGTGCCGTTCCTCATTTTCCTTTTGCAGAAGCGCATTGACCGGCCCCTTGGACGAAAGCTGGCTGTCATCTTCGTGCTCGGTGGGCTGCAAGGCGCGCTCGGCTGGTACATGGTGCAGAGCGGCCTTGTGAACCGGGTTGATGTCAGCCAGTACCGGCTGGCGGCGCATCTGGGCGTGGCCTTTGTCATTTTCGCAGCGACGCTTTGGGTATTGTTGGGCCTGTCGCCCAGAAAGCAATCTGCGATCGCTGCACCTGCGCGGACGCGGGGTCTTGCGACAACGCTCATTGCGCTGATTTTTGTGCAGATATTGCTCGGCGCGCTGGTGGCAGGGCTGGATGCGGGCCTGACTTACAACACCTGGCCGCTGATGGATGGTGCGCTGGCGCCGGATGGACTCTTCTCCTTAACGCCACTGCACCTCAATTTCTTTGAGAACATTACCATGGTGCAGTTTCAGCACCGCATCATGGCCTATGTCATTGCAGGTATGGCCGTGTGGCTATGGCTTGATGCGCGCGGCAGTGGTGCAGCACGCACGGCCAATGTTTTGCTGGGCCTCGTTGTCGCGCAGATTCTCCTGGGCATCTGGACCCTGCTTGCAGTCGTGCCGCTTTGGCTCGGCATGGCGCATCAGGCGATGGCCGTGATGCTGTTTGCCATGGCAATCGTGCACCGTTATCGCGTGCGCGCCATCTGAAGGCGGCGCCATTCGATTTTGGGGCAGCGGTTCATCACGACTTCAAAGCCGTTGGCGGCAGCTTTGGCGGCGGCGGCCTCATCAACAACACCCAGCTGCGTCCAGATGGCAGACAGGTTGAGGCGCGCGCGCTCGGCAATCGCTTCATCGACAATGCCGGGCAGGGCATCGCTGGCGCGGAACACATCCAGCATGTCGATGGGGGCGGGCACATCGGCCAGATGTGCATAGACCTTCTGGCCGTGGATCGTCTTTCCCGCGAGGCCAGGATTGACCGGGACTACGTCATAGCCCTGCTGCAACAGCCAGTGCATCACCTCATTTGAAGGCCGATCCTCATTGGCACTTGCTCCCAAAAGGGCGATGCGGCGCACGCGCTGAAGCAGTGCGCGGATCGCCGTATCGCTGGAGAGCAGGGCGCCTGTCACTGGTTCGCCCATTTGGGAACGCGCTTTTCAAGGAAGGCCGTGATGCCTTCACCTGCATCGGCATGCAGCATATTGGCCGTCATCACACGCGCCATCAGGCCATAGGCCTTGTCGAGGTCCATATTGCGCTGGCGGTGGAATGCCGCCTTGCCGAAGCGGATGGCGGCGGCCGACTTCGCCGCAATGCGCGCCGCAAGCTCGGCGACGGCGGCATCCAGTTCTTTGTCATCGACTACGCGGTTGATGAGGCCAGCTTGTAGGGCTTCGGCGGCTGTGAGCTTGTCGGCTGTCAACAGCATTTCCATCGCGCGCTTGGCGCCGACATTGCGGCTGATGGCAACTGCGGGTGACGCACAGAAGAGACCAATATCAACGCCGGGCGTCGCAAAAGTTGCAGACTTCGCTGCCACCGCAAGATCGCACGCAGCGACCAGCTGACAGCCGGCCGCCGTCGCCGTTCCGCGCACAGCGGCGATCACCGGTTTGGGCAGGCGCGCGATTTCCGTCATCAGCGCACCGCACTGATTGAAGAGCATGCGGAAAAAGCGCACGCCCTTGTCCGGGTCGGCGCGGTGGGCTGTCAGTTCCTTCAAGTCGTGGCCGGACGAAAAGACCGGGCCCGTCGCACCCAGCACTACAACGCGGATCGCGGGATCGGCGCCAGCCGTATTCAGCGTGCCGCGCAACTGACGGATGAGCCCGAGGGAGAGGGCGTTGCGTGATTTGGTATCGTTGAGGGTAAGGGCAAGCACGCCCTTTTCCGGTCCACGGATGCGCAAGGTTGCGTCATCGGTTGAAGTTTTCGTATTCATGTGTGTGGTTCCCCGTTACCGTAATTCCAACCCGTTGAACTGACTAAGTAAATTATTTTCCGGTGTTCGCAAAGTGCTTGACATGGCCCCCGCCGCTTCCTAGAAGCCCCGCCCGAACGTGCTCGCTCGGTTGCGGGCGCGTCTTTGTTTCGAGGAATCCATGGCCACCTACAGCGCAAAAGCCAAGGAGATTTCGAAGAAGTGGGTTGTCGTTGATGCCGCCGGCCTTGTGGTTGGCCGCGCCGCCTCGATCATCGCTCTTCGTCTCCGTGGCAAGCACAAGCCGACGTTCACCCCCCATATGGACTGCGGCGACAACGTCATCGTCATCAACGCCTCCAAGGTGAAGTTCACCGGCAACAAGCTCAAGGACAAGGTGTATTACCATCACACCGGCTATCCGGGCGGCATCAAGGAGCGCGTGGCAGGCAAGATCCTGGGCGGTCAGTTCCCGGAGCGCGTGATGGAAAAGGCCGTGGAGCGCATGCTCCCGCGCGGGCCGCTTGGCCGCAAGCAGCTGGGCAATCTGCACGTCTATGCCGGCGCGGAGCATCCGCATACGGCACAGAAGCCGGAAGTGCTCGACATCAAATCCATGAACAAGAAGAACACGAAGGCGGACTGATCCATGGCCGAACAGGGACGTACGCTGACTGAACTCAAGTCACGCCTGGTGAAGGCGGAGCAGCAAGTTGCTCCTGCAGCCGACGCCGAAGCCAAGCCCGCGATCGACGCGAAGGGCCGCGCCTATGCGACCGGCAAGCGCAAGAACGCGGTTGCCCGCGTGTGGATCCGCCGCGGCGCCGGCAAGATCACCGTCAATGGCCGCGAAGAGCAGGTCTATTTCGCGCGGCCCGTGCTGCGCATGATGCTGCGCCAGCCGATGGTGGTCGCTGGCCGTGAAACCCAGTACGACGTGATTGCAACCGTGACCGGCGGCGGGCTTTCGGGCCAGGCGGGCGCGGTGCGCCACGGCATTTCCAAGGCGCTCCAGCTTTACGAGCCGGAGCTGCGCGCAGTGCTCAAGAAGGGTGGCTTCCTTACGCGTGACTCGCGTGTGGTGGAGCGCAAGAAGTATGGCCGCCCGAAGGCGCGCCGCAGCTTCCAGTTCTCGAAACGCTGATATCGGGGCGCTAGTTCGCGAACGGAAATCCGTTCAGTTGCGGGAAGGGCGCTTCATTCCGAAGCGCCCTTTTTGCTGTTAGGCTCGTGCGCTTCTGGATATCGTATGGACTTGCTTCCGCCTCCTCCGCCTTCGCGGGGGAGGCACGATCCGCACTTGCGGATCGGGTGGGGGAGTAACGGAAAACGAAGGCCCCCACCCGGATTTGAGTTCGCGGCGTTCACTCAAATCCGACCTCCCCCGCGAAGGCGGAGGAGGTAGTTACAAGACTTGCAACTTGAGCACCTCGCCTGGGAAGACAACCATGACCAAACCCATCATCTTCATCGACGGCGAAGCGGGCACGACAGGGCTTGGCATCCGCCAGCGACTGGATGCGGCGGGCTTTGCCGAGCTGCGCTCCATTGACCCCGACAAGCGGAAGGATGAGCAGGCGCGCGCCGACCTGATGGCGGAATCCGATCTGGTCATCCTCTGCCTGCCGGATGATGCGGCCAAGCAGGCCGCCGCACTTGCGGCTTCGCTGGGCAACAAGGCGCCGCGCCTGCTTGACGCCTCAACCGCGCATCGCGTTGCCGATGGCTGGGTCTATGGCTTTCCTGAAATGGAGGCGGGGCAGGCCAGGCTGATCCGCGAGGCTGCGCGCGTCTCGAACCCCGGCTGCTATCCGACGGGCGCAATCGCACTGCTGCGCCCGCTGGTGGAGGAGGGGCTTCTGCCTGCCGATGCGCATATCACGATCAATGCCGTCAGCGGCTATTCAGGCGGTGGCAAGCAGATGATCGAGCAATATGAGGGCGGAAAGCATCCCAAATTTGATGTTTACGGCATGTCGATGGAGCACAAGCACGTGCCGGAGATGCATCTTTTCAGCAAGCTGGCGCGGCGGCCCATTTTCATTCCCTCCGTCGGTGATTACCGGCAGGGAATGATTGTCTCCATTCCGCTTTTTGCCGATCAGCTTACGGGCAAGCCAAGCGGCAAAGATGTGAGCGACGTTCTGGCGCGGCGCTATGCCGGATCAGAGGCGATCAGCGTCAATCCCGATCTGCCGGCGCGGCTGGAGCCAGAGGCGCTCAACGACACAAACAAAATGGAACTGCGCGTCTATGCCAATGACCGGCTGGGTCAGATGGTGCTGATGGCGCGGCTCGATAATCTTGGTAAAGGTGCATCGGGCGCTGCCGTGCAGAATGCACGCCTGATGCTGGGCGTCTGACACAAATGTATGTGCCTAAGGCATTTGCGGTTGATGATCCCGGCGTCGCGCACGACATCATTGCTGCATGCGGGCTTGGCGTGATTGCGGCAGTGGATGGCGCGCGGCCAGTGGTGGGCTATGCGCCGATTGCCCTGGAGCGCACCAAAGGAAAGTTGGGCGCCGTGTCATTCCATCTCGCCAAGGGGAACCGTCTGGCGGAAGTGCTGGCGCAAGGTGCCGATGTCACGATCAGCGTGATGGCGGAGAACGCCTATATCTCGCCGGATTGGTATGTCTCTGCCGACATGGTGCCAACATGGAACTACGTGGCGGCGGAGATTGAGGGGCGTGCGCGGCTGCTCTCGGCCGAGGAATTGTCCCGGCAAGTTGATGCTGTGTCGGCCGTGCATGAAGCGCGGCTGCTGCCCAAGACGCCATGGACCAGCGCCAAGATGAGCGCCAAGCGGCGTGCAGGTCTGCTTACCATGCTCAGCGGCTTTGAGGTCGAGATCGTGCGCCTGACGGCCAAGCGCAAGCTCTCTCAGAACCGCAGCGATGAAGACGTGGCGGCACTTGTGCGCGGGCTAGAGGCGCGCGGCGATGCGGCGTCGCTGGCTATTGCCGCACTGATGAAGCGGGACTGACTACTTCATCCGCACATAGGTGCCCGGCGCATCGCCCAGCACTTTCAGCTTGCCGTCGCCCGGCACGCGCGCTTTGACCATTTTGCCGGATTTGGGTGCGAGCCATTTCTCCCAATAGGGCCACCAGGAGCCGGACACTTCGGTGGCGCCCTTCATCCACTCTTCGATTGTCGCGGCCTTTTTCTCGTTCACCCAGTGCTGATATTTCTTTGCGTCCGGGTGATTGATGACGCCGGCAATGTGGCCGGAACCTGCCAGCATGAATGTGACCGGGCCGGAAAAGAGCTTCGTTGCCTTGAAGACTGACCGATAGGGCGCGATGTGATCGTCGCGCGATGATTGCAGGAAGACAGGCACCGTGACCTTTGTCAGGTCCACCTTCTTGCCCGCGAGCATCATCTGGCCGCGCGCCAGCTTGTTGTGGCGGTAGCATTCGCGCAGATAGAACATGTGCATCTTGATCGGCATGCGCGTTGCGTCTGAATTCCAATAGAGCAGATCGAACGCCATGGGATCGCGGCCCATGAGGTAGTTGTTGACGACGAATGACCAGATGAGGTCGTTCGAGCGCAGTATATTGAAGGTCGTCGCCATCGACTGGCCGTCGAGATAGCCGCCATTGGCGCGCATCATTGCTTCCATGCTGGCGAGCTGTTCGTCATCAATGAAAAGCTCAAGCTCACCCGGCTCGGAGAAATCGACCTGGGCTGCAAAGAACGTTGCCGAATTGATGCGGTCATCGCCCGTCACGGCCATTTGACCCAGCGTGGCTGAGAGGAGCGTGCCGCCGATGCAATAGCCGATCACGTTGGGATCGCGCACGCCGGTCGCCTTCTCAACCGCATCCAGCCCGGCAAAAATGCCCAGGCGCATGTAGTCTTCAAACGTCTTCTCGGCGAGCTTGCTGTCCGGGTTGACCCATGACGCAACGAAGACCGTGTAGCCCTTTTGCGTCATGTAGCGGATGAACGAGTTCTCGGGCTTGAGATCAAGGATGTAATATTTGTTGATCCAGGGCGGGAAAATCAGCAGCGGGCGCTCGTGCACCAGCTCGGTTGTCGGGTCAAACTGCAAAAGCTCCATCAGCTCGTTGCGAAAGACGACCTTGCCGGGGGCGGTTGCGATGTTCTTGCCGAATTCGAATTTTGTGTCGTCGGTCTGACGGATGGCGAGTTTGCCGCCGCCGCGCTTCAAATCATGCAGCAGGTTGTCGAGGCCCTTGACAAGATTTTCGCCGCTGGTGCGCAGCGTTTCGCGCAGCACTTCAGGGTTCGTCAGCAAAAAGTTCGAGGGCGACAGCGCATCCGCAAACTGGCGGGTGAAGAACTCGACGCGCTTGCGTGTGCGTTCATCCACATGGCGGGCTTCATTGATGGTGCTCTGAAGCCAGCGCGCCGACATAAGGTATGACTGACGCAGGAAATCGAAGATCTGGTAATCGGTCCAGGCGGGATCCTTGAAGCGCTTGTCGGAGACAGGTGGCGCTGCATCACCTTTCTTGCCGCCAATGAGGCGGGAGGCAGCCGTTTGCAGCACGCCCAGATAGTCCTGCCAGAAACGTACCTGCGATGACCAAAGCCAGGACGGATCAGCCATTGCCTGTGTGGCAAACGCACTGAAAGCGCCGCCAATGTTGAGCGGGTCGATGGATGCGCCCGGCGTGCCTGAGGCCTGACCCTGCGCCATCGCCAGCGTCGCCTTTGCGGCGCGTTGGCTCGCCTTCAGCAGATTCTTCGCCAGGGTCAGAAATTGGGGGCGGGGGAAGCCGGTTTCGGGGGCTGGCCTTGGTGCAGCCGCCGCTTCCTTGGCAGAGGCGGGCTGCGCCGTCTTTGCGTCCGGCGTGACGGTTGCCGGTTTGGCTGCACGTTTGGCGCGTGGCTTGGCATTCTTTCGTCCGGGCCGCTTGGCGGTGGCGGTCGGCTCATTGCCGGGTGCCGCGGAAGGAAGCCTGCTCGGGTCTTCGGCCATGACCGCATTGCCTTTCGGTTCGTCCATCTGATTGAACGGATAGTGGCAGGGTGACGCAGGCGCAAGCCTGTGCGAAGCAAATTTGGGCCCGATCACGTACCGGCCAAGCCGCAAAGATGACCGGATGTTTCCTTGCGCTCGCCTTCGCAGTTGCGTCATAAAGGTGTGAGAACGGCTGATTTTGTGGTCGGCCGCCCCCTTTGACCCATCCGGCAGGATTTCCATGTCCAAGATGCTTCGCGTGCTTCCGGCCCTTGTTGTCGCTGGTTTTGTGCTTCCGGGTTGTTCGGCAGTGCCTGATTGGGCCGACCCTTTCAGCGACTCTGCGCCCGAGCAGGCCGAACCCGCCGATGGCGACTATCCCGAACTTGCGGACATCCCCGAAACGCCTGCTCCCGCAGGCACGGTTGAGCAGCGCCGCGACATTGTTGAAGGCCTCGTCGCTGACCGCGAGATGGCACAGCATTCGGGCGAGCAACTGCGCGGTGGCAGTGCCGCGGGCGCGCCGCCCGTCGCTGGCCCTGCCGATGCCGTTACGCCCACAGCTGCCTCCGAAACTGCGCCGGTTGCAGCGCCCGCTGCGGCCACAGAAATTTCATTCCCTGCCGGTGCGGCGACGCTGGACGAAATTCAGCTCGCGCGCATTGAGGCAATCGGCAAGTCACTGGCGGGCCGTCCCGGCATTGTCGTGAAGGTCGCCGGTTACGCGGGCGGTGCAGATGTCGAATCCGCCGAGGCGAGCGGCTCCGAGCTTGCCATGGCGCGCGCGAGTGCCGTTGCCCAGCTTCTTGCCGTTGCCGGTGTTCCGGCTGAAGCCATTCTGGTCGGCGTGCCCGATCCGATGCCCGAACTGAGCGCCGACGAATATCGCCGGGTCACCATCACCATCGAGTAAGTCTTGAGCCTATGGACAGCGAGTTTCACAAGATCAGGCGCCTGCCGCCTTACGTGTTCGAAGAGGTCAACCGGCTCAAGGCGAAGGCGCGCGCGGCAGGCGAGGACATCATTGATTTCGGCATGGGCAATCCTGACATGCCGACGCCCAAGCACATCATCGACAAGCTGATTGAGACAGCACGCGACCCGCGCGCCAACCGCTATTCCGCGTCACGCGGCATTGCCGGGTTGCGCAAGGCGCTGGCGGGCTATTACGCGCGGCGCTTTGGCGTCAAACTTGATCCCGACAAGGAAGTGATCTCAACGCTCGGCTCGAAAGAGGGCTTTGCCAATCTGGCTCAGGCGATCACGGCGCCGGGTGATGTCATCCTTGTGCCGAACCCCGCCTATCCGATCCATGCCTATGGCTTCATCATGGCGGGTGCGGTGATCCGCCATGTGCCCTCGGGCAGCCCGGAGGAGTTTCTGCGCCGCATCGACCAGTCGGCGCGCCATTCGGTGCCTGCGCCCTCGGCTGTTGTGGTCAGCTATCCCTCCAACCCGACGGCGCAGACGGTTGAACTCGACTTCTACAAGGAAGTCGTGGCGTTCGCGCGCAAATGGGGCATGTGGGTGCTGTCGGATGTTGCCTATTCGGAGCTTTATTTCGATGGCAAGCCGCCACCCTCTATCCTGCAGGTGGAAGGCGCGCGCGAATTGGCGATCGAGTTTGGTTCGCTCTCGAAGACCTATGCCATGCCCGGCTGGCGTGTTGGCTATGCGGTGGGCAATGCGCGGCTTGTGGGTGCGCTTGCGCGCATCAAATCCTATCTCGACTATGGTGCCTTCACGCCCATTCAGGTGGCGGCGACGGCGGCGCTGAACGGTCCTCAGGATTGCGTGGCTGACATCCGCAACATCTATAAATCGCGCCGCGATGTGCTGGTGGACAGTCTTGCGCGCGCGGGCTGGAACATTCCGTCGCCGCCCGCAACCATGTTTGCCTGGGCGCCGTTGCCTGAGGCTTTCCGCGAGATGGGCTCGCTCGCCTTTTCCAAATTGCTGCTTGAGAAGGCGGGTGTTGCCGTTTCGCCGGGCATCGGCTTTGGCGAGTATGGCGACGGACATGTGCGCTTTGCGCTTGTCGAGAACGAGCAGCGCACGCGTCAGGCAGGCCGCGCCATCAAGAAATTCCTTGCAAGCGAAGCGCCTGCGCCCGCCCAAAAACCTTCTCTGGTGCGCGCATGACAGGTTCGCTCAAAGTGGCGCTGGCCGGGCTTGGCACGGTCGGCGGCGGCGTTGCCAGGGTGCTGGCCGAAGAAAAATCGCGCATTGCAGAACGCTGTGGCCGCGCGATTGAGATTACCGCGATCAGCTCGCGCACGCGCACCAAAGCCGAAGGTCTGCCGCTTTCTGGCGCGCAATGGTTCGATGATCCGCGCGTGATGGCGCGTGACGCCAAGGCTGATGTCGTGGTCGAAGTGATCGGCGGCGAGACAACCGCAGCAGGCGTGATCGAGGCAGCGATTGATGCGGGCCGCCAT
This sequence comes from Alphaproteobacteria bacterium UBA2784, assembly GCA_002352285.1. Taxonomy (GTDB): domain Bacteria; phylum Pseudomonadota; class Alphaproteobacteria; order Micropepsales; family Micropepsaceae; genus UBA2784. The sequence goes on from DEIC01000125.1 coordinate 13,200, forward strand.
GTGGTGACGGCCAACAAGTCGCTTCTGGCGGTGCGTGGCGCAGAACTGGCGCGCAAGGCCGAGGCGCGCGGCGTTTCGCTGAAGTTTGAAGCCGCCGTTGCTGGCGGCATTCCCATCATTAAGGCGCTGAAAGAGGGGCTGGTCGGCAATGCCGTCACGCGCGCCTATGGCATCCTAAACGGCACGTGCAATTACATCCTGACGCAGATGGAGCAGACGGGCAGGCCCTTTGCCCAGGTGCTGGCCGATGCGCAGAAGCTGGGCTATGCCGAAGCTGATCCCACACTCGATGTTGGCGGCGGCGATACGGCACACAAGCTGGCGGTGCTGGCCGGTGTTGCGTTCGGCGTGGCGCCAGACCTTGGCGGCGTGCATGTGCAGGGTATTGAGCAGATCTCGCCCATCGACATCGGGTTTGCGCGCGAGTTCGGATATCGCATCAAACTTCTGGGCGTTGCTGTCTTGACGCCGAACGGTGTCGAGCAGCGCGTGCATCCGGCGATGGTGAAACTCGATACGCCGCTGGCGGATGTGGGCGGTGTGTTCAATGCCGTGGTGACGGAAAGCTCCAACGCCGGTGTGTCGGTGTTTGAGGGTCGTGGTGCCGGCGAGCGGCCAACGGCATCGGCCATTGTTTCCGATCTGGCTGACCTTGCACGCGGCTTTGCGGTTCCAGCCTTTGGCATTCCGGCGGCGCGTCTTGCGCCCGCCAAACGTGCGCCTCTGGATGCGCGCACCGGCTCGTTCTATCTGCGGTTCAACGTGCTCGACAAGCCGGGCGTGGTCGCGGTCATTTCGGGCTGTCTGGCCGAGCAGGGCATTTCCATCGAAAGCATGCTCCAGCGCGGGCGCGCGCCCGGCGAGCCGGTCGCCATCGTGATGATAACCCATGACGCCAGCGAGGCTGCCATGGCGGCAGCCTTTGAGCTGATTGCCGGGCAGGGCGTTCTGGTCGAACCGGCCTGCCTGATCCGCATGGAGCGGTTCTGATTTACCCTTTCCCTGACGGAAATTTGGCGGCATAGATGCGCGCCGAATCTTGTTGAAGGAGTGCCTTGTCCCATGAAGGACCGGACTTTGCTTGAGCGCACGCTGACGCTGGAACTTGCGCGCGTGACCGAAGCTGCTGCCATCGCCGCCTATGCCCAGGTCGGGCGTGGCGATGAAAAGGCCGCCGACCAGGCTGCTGTCGATGCCATGCGCCGCGCGCTCAACATGCTGCCGATCGAAGGCACCGTCGTGATCGGCGAGGGTGAGCGCGACGAAGCCCCCATGCTGTTCATCGGCGAGAAGGTTGGCACGGGTAATGGCCCCAAGGTCGATATCGCGCTCGATCCGCTGGAGGGCACGACGCTGACGGCCAAGGCCATGCCGGGCGCGCTGGCCGTTGTGGCGATTGCCGAGGGCGGAAGTCTCTTGCACGCGCCCGACACCTATATGGACAAGATTGCGATTGGCGGCGGCTATCCCGATGGGGTGGTCGATCTTGATGCCGATCCGCGCGACAACATTCTGGCACTCGCCAAGGCCAAGGGCGTGAAGCCGAACCAGATCAAGGCCTGCGTGCTCGACCGTCCGCGTCATGCCGACATCATCAGTAAGGTGCGCGAGGTTGGCGCTGCGGTCTGTCTGATCCCGGACGGCGATATTGCAGGCGTCATTCACTGCGCTGAACCGGCCACGGGAATCGACATCTATATGGGTCAGGGTGGTGCGCCGGAAGGCGTGCTGGCTGCGGCGGCCCTTCGCTGCATCGGCGGGCAGATTCAGGGACGCCTCGTGTTCCGCAACGATGACGAGCGCCAGCGCGCCGCACGCATCGGCATCAAAGACCTGAAAAAGAAATATACGATGATGGACATGGCCTCGGGCGACGTGATGTTCGCGGCCACGGGTGTCACCACCGGCTCGATGCTGACCGGCATTACCGAGGTGGGCAACACCATCACCAGCGAAACCGTCGTCATGCGCTCGCTGACCGGCACCGTGCGCTGGATCAAGACAAGGCATCAACGCGCGCAGGGGTAGGCATGCCTCTTCCACCTCCTCCGCAACTTGTTGCGGGGGAGGTCAGATCGCTCTTGCGATCTGGGTGGGGGCCCTTGTTTCCCGCCGATTTCCCCCACCCGATCCGCAAGCGCGATCTCTTGCGCTCCGCTCACCCCCGCGAAGGCGGAGGAGGCTGAAGGAAAGGCCTTTCGCTGCTTGCTCCCCTTGACCTCACCTTCGATTGCGGGCCGATTGGGCCCATGACCCCGCAACCGCATGTTCTGGGTGTGGCGCGCTCGGTTCTGGGCCGGGCGTGGCGGCCCCGTCTGGCCGATGAGGCCGTGGCCACGGCGCTGGCCCAGCGGCTTTCTTTGCCAGAGCCGTTTGCGCGCATTCTGGCCGGGCGCGGGGTGGAGGCGGGCGGTGTCCCCGCCTATCTCGCCCCCCGCCTGAAGGACGAGATGCCCAGCCCCCTGAACGTCGTGGACGTCAGGGCGGCAGCCTCGCGTTTGCATCAGGCGCTGGAGACCGGCGAGCGCATCACGATTTTCGCGGATTTCGACGTGGATGGCGCAACTTCGGGCGCTATCCTCATGCGCTATCTGAGGGCCGCGGGCGGCAATGTTGACTTCTATGTGCCCGACCGGCTGGCGGAAGGTTATGGCCCCAACATTCCTGCGATCACGGCATTGAAGGCGCGGGGCACGCAGCTGATCGTGTTTGTGGATTGTGGCACGGCAGCGATTGCAGAACTGCGACATGCCAAGGGCTTGGGGCTTACATCTCTTGTAGTAGATCATCATCAGCCGGGGCCGGAGCTGCCGCCTGCGTCGGCTGTTGTAAATCCGATGCGTGACCAAACCTCAAACCGGCCGCTCAATGTCTGCTCGGCGGGGTTGGCCTTCATTCTGGTGGCGGCCCTTGACCGTATCCTGGCCGACGCGGGCTGGTTCAAGGATCGGGCGCGGCCCGATGTGCTCGCCTTCCTCGACCTCGTGGCGCTGGGTACGGTTTGCGATGTCATGCCCCTTCTGGGCCTCAACCGGGCCTATGTGGCGCAGGGTTTGAAGGTCTTGGGGGCGGCGCCCAACCCCGGCCTGCGGGCGCTGGCGGAGGTGGCGGGGGCCAAGCCCCCCTATACCCCCTATCACCTTGGCTTCGTCTTGGGGCCGCGCATCAATGCGGGTGGCCGGGTGGGAAGGTCGGATCTGGGTCTGCGCCTCCTCACCTCGGACGACCCCACCGAGATCAAGGAACTGGCCCTTCATCTCGACGTTCTGAACCGGGAGCGGCAGGCCATCGAGAAGACGGCGCTGGATGAGGCGATGGCGATGGCCATTCTTGCCCCCAAGGACGCGCCGCTGACCTTTGTGGCGCGCGCGGGCTGGCACCCCGGCGTGGTCGGCATTGTGGCGGGGCGTCTGAAGGACGCGTTCTTCCGGCCCAGTCTGGTGGGCGCGATTGAGGGTGATGTTGTCAAATGCTCGCTCCGCTCCATCGAGGGGATCGATATTGGCGGCGTGATCGCGCGGCTGAAGGACGAGGGGCTGGCGCTTTCCGGCGGCGGGCATGCGATGGCGGCGGGGCTGTCATTCTCCTGCGCGCAGATGGCGGCGGTTGAGGCGCGCATGAGGGAGCTTGTCACACCGCTGAAGGCGGCAGCGCCCGATGCGCGCGCCTATGCCGTCGACGCCGTGATGCACCCGGCCGGCATCAACATGGAATTCGTGGACATGATCGGCCGGGCCGCGCCGTTCGGGCAGGGCAATCCCGAGCCGGTGTTCGTGCTGGCCGATGTGACTGTCAGCAGCGCGGCGCGTGTGGGCACAAGCCATGTGTCGGCGGAGCTTTCGGCCTCGGGCTCGCGCATTCGCGGCATCGCCTTCCGGGCGGCCGACAATGCCCTGGGGGCGGCCTTAACCACCGGTGCGCGGCTGCACGTGGCGGGGCGGATTTCGGCAAATGGGTGGGGCGGACGTGCGCCACGGCCCGAAATTCTGATCGAAGATGCGGCCATGGCCTGAGCGCCCCGCGCTGCGCCGCCGTTTTCTGCGGGATTGCGTGAGGCAACGCGGGACGGGGATCGACGGAAGTGCTTGAAAAAGGCCGCGTCCGCCGATATGCAACGCCCCCGACGCGCCCTTCGTCTATCGGTTAGGACTCAAGATTTTCAATCTTGCAAGAGGGGTTCGATTCCCCTAGGGCGCGCCATTTCCAGCTTATCACCGAGCGCTGCGGCAGTCCTGGTCGCGAATTGGTCACGGTCGGCTCCCACCATCCGGTCTGGCCGGGGTTGCCGGATAAGGCTCAACTGGAACTCACGGAGGAGCGACGTTCACTCGCCAAGACTTAGGGCGAGCCAATGGAAACCACGACGGCGCCTCGCTTTCGGCCAGTGTCTACAAAACGGTGGGCCTCGGCGATTTCTTGCAGCCTGTAGGTTCGATCAGTCACGGGTTTGATCTTGCCTGAATCGATCAGACTTTTGATCAACAAAAGATCATCCATGGAGTCTCCGCCTGAGAAGCCGACAACGACCCGCTTGCCGGGGCGCATTGAGGTCCAGATCGCCTGCAAAAGCTGGATCAACGTCTGCACGACGAAGACATGACGTCCGGTTTGCGCAAGTACCCGCTTGCACCGCGAGAATGACGTAACGCCCACTGTGTCGAGTATCGCGTCAAAAATGTCCGGGCCCTGGGTGTAATCGACATCGGTGTAAGCAATTACTCGGTCTGCCCCCAGTGCGGCTACCAAATCGCAATTGGTTGTGCTGCAAACGGCAGTAACATGCGCGCCGAAGTGCTTGGCGAGCTGCACGGCAAACACGCCGACGGCGCCGCTGGCCCCATGAATCAAAATTCTTTGCCCAGGCTTGATGCGCACAAAATCGCGCAGAAAATCCAATGCGGACAGAGCGCCGAACGGCGTCGCTGCGGCAGCCTCAAAGGTTAGGGCTTCAGGCTTTGCGGCGATCGCAGCATTTTCACGTATGGTCAGAAATTCAGCGTTGGCGCCGCCGATCTTCATGCCGAACACGGCGTCGCCGACGCGAAAGCGCGTCACGCCTTTCCCGATCTCGACGACAGTGCCGGCAAACTCCATGCCCGGTATCGGGTTGCGGGGGCGAAACACGCCAAACAGCAGTCGCATTGGCAGCCAGAATATGCCGGCGCCCTTGAAAGCGCGCATACGGACATCACCCGAGGTCACCGTGCTGGCGCGGACGTGGACCAAAACTTCGCCAGCTTTGGGACGAGGCCGCGCAACCTCTTCGATCCTGATGACGTCGGGGGGGCCGTATCGGCGGTAGGTTGCAGCGAGCATGGCGGACCTCTCGGGTAGTGATCGACCGCATTCTATTTTGCTCGTGAACGCATAGATATTGCCGATTTCTGAGAATCATGTATACGCTTTCGTATGGATTGGCGGTCGGTCAAGTTCGATTGGAACCACGCGCGGGCGTTTCTGGTCACCGCAGAGGAAGGATCACTCTCTGCCGCGGCACGGGCGATAGGTACGACGCAGCCCACGCTGTCCCGCCAGGTTGACGCCCTCGAAGCCCAGCTCGGCCTGGTGCTGTTTGAGCGCGCCGGTCGCGGCTTGGTGCTGACGCCGAGCGGGCTTGAACTGCTCGAACATGTGCGCGTCATGGGCGAAGCCGCAACGCGGGTGTCACTTTCCGCGTCCGGACAATCACAAGCTATCGAAGGGCCGATCTGCATTACGGCGAGCGAGTTTTATGCAGCGTTTCTGCTGCCGCCAATCATCACCAATCTGCGCGCCGCCCATCCTGGAATTGAGGTCGAGATCATTGCCTCCAACGCGCCGATCGATTTGCGCCGACGCGAGGCCGACATCGCGGTGCGCAACTTCGCCACCACACAGCCGGATTTGATCGTCAAGAAAATCAGGGACGATTTCGCGCACCTCTACGCCGCGGAGACTTATCTCCACGCGATCGGCGATCCCACGACGCCGCAGGATTTGGAGCGCGCCGATTTTCTCGGCTTTGCCAACACCGATGTCTTGATCAAAGGGCTCAACGCCCACGGGCTCAATCTGACGAAGCGCAACTTTCCGATCATTTGCGACAATCACCTGGTGCAATGGGAATTTGTCAAACATGGTGCTGGCATCGGCGTCATCACCGAGAATGTCGGCGGGCGCGAGCCACTGGTGCGCCGTGTTTTGCCCGACATGGCGCCGATCGTGGTGCCGATGTGGTTGGCCACGCATCGCGAACTCAACACCAGTAAAAGGGTGCGGACCGTGTTTGACTTCCTGGCGACCCGCCTATCGGCGCGAAACTGAGGCGGCGTCAAAAGTGTCTTGAAAGGGCCAATCCAGCCGCTGGGCGCCGACGATCGATTGTCCGTCGCCCCGTGTTCGGCCTCTCTCTCTGCGCGGTCAGCGCGCCGGGCGCCGTTGGGGATAAGATGGAAAAACAACCACATACCGGTTCCCAGTTTCATCCTCGTCGGTGCGCCATTTCCAGTTTATCACCGTCCGCAGCGCCGGTCCTGGCCACGAATTGGTCACGACGGCGGGTCGGCCCAATCTAGGCTCGATCGATCTTTCTGTGATAAACTCTGAAAAACAGCAAAAAACGCATGAACGTCGCACGTCTCAACCGAAAGATCGCACTCGTTACTGGCGCCGCTCGCGGCATCGGAGCGGCAATCTGTGAATCGTTCGCCCGCGAGGGCGCCTGCGTCGCAGTCAGCGATATCGATGGCCAGGGCGCGGAACGCATGGCGCGCCAATTGGGCGGCGAGACGATTGCGCTCGCGCTGGACGTTCGAGAGGAAGATCAGTGGCGCATCGCGCAGGCGAAGATCCTTGAGCGTTTCGGCCGTCTCGACGTGCTGGTGAACAATGCAGGGATCACGGGCTTTGAATCTGGCGCCGCATCGCACGACCCTGAGCATGCCGCCCTCACGGATTGGCGCGCCGTTCATACCACCAATCTCGACGGCGTGTTCCTGGGCTGCAAGTATGCAATCCAAGCCATGCGTCGAACCGGCGTAGGTTCGATCATCAACATATCCTCACGCTCCGGCATCGTCGGCATACCTGCAGCGGCGGCGTACGCGTCCTCCAAGGCCGCGGTGCGCAACCATACCAAGACGGTCGCACTCTATTGCGCCGAGCAGGGCTTGAAAGTGCGCTGCAATTCGATCCATCCCGCTGCAATTCTAACGCCAATGTGGGAGCCCATGCTTGGGCAAGGGCCAGATCGCGAGGCCAACATGGCCGCGTTTGTCGCTGACACCCCGCTCAAGCGATTTGGTACGCCTGAGGAAGTGGCCGCCGTCGCTGTAATGCTGGCGAGCGATGAAGCCGCCTACATCACCGGGGCGGAGTTCCATATCGACGGCGGAATTCTCGCGGGCTCAACGGCCGCACCGCATGCCGAGTGACTTACCGTCACCGCTTCGGGCCTGTAATAATGCCGCTATAAACAGCTACATAACGGTTCCCAGTTTCATCTTCACCGGTGCGCCATTATTTTTCAGGGCATACTGGGTTCAGTTTGCGTCTGAACAGCCACCAGCCAGCCAGTCCTTTGCGACATCTACGAGGCCAATAATGGCTTATCGTGTCAGCGCGATCACCGGCGTCAGAATCGATGTGCCACAGAGAGAGTTGCTGGCGCTCCGCCTTGGCGTTCCGATTGAAGAGGTCAGAAACCTCAAAGGACAAATTGCAGGCCCCGAGTCGCAACGGCCTATGTGTAGGTGGAATGTCCACAAGCAGTACGAGGGCGCGGTCTTACTAGATGACATTGTCCGCCAACAAATTCAGGTAGCGCGTGACATTCGCGAACGGATCGGAGCACCGCTTCCCCGAGACATCTGGTTTTACATGTCACTTTATGTCGGGGGCTCACTGTCTGAAAATGAAGAGCGGTTTGGTGGCGTCCACTTCACGAGCCAGATGCTCCTGGAACTTGCCGAACAGGTGGACGAACTTGATATTGATCTGAGTTTCGACCCTTGAGAGTTGAATTGCGCGCTGAATTTTCCCTCGCCCCGCGCTTCAAGCGGGGAGAGGGATGGCTGCGCTTGCAGCCAGGGTGAGGGGCCTTGCGAAGCATCGCCGACCCAACGCCCCCTCACGAGATTTGCTGAGACGCAAATCTCTGCTCTCCCCGAAGTAGCCGGGGAGAGCGAACAAAGAGCTGCGCGCCGCGAGGTTTTTCTGTCACCCCTGCGCCAATTTGTTGCGGCGTGGGCGTTGGTTGACGGCGTAGGATGACCCTCCCGCGTCTGGCGTTTGGGAGTTTGGGCCATGCTGCGCCGCCTCGCCGCTGTTGTGATTGCCTCTCTGGTTTTGCCGCTTTCGGGTTTGCGTGTGCCGGATGCCGGCGCGCAGGCGGAAGAGCCGGTGGCCGAGCCCGCACCCACAGTCTCCGTTGAAGCAGCCCCGCTTTCGCCGCCTGACATGATCGGCGCGCGGCTCGACATTTTCGCGGCAGGCGTGTTCGAAGCGATGATGCCGTCGCACAACATTCCCGGCGCTGTGTTCGTTGCCGTGCGGCGGGGCGAGGTGATCTCATCGCGCGGCTTCGGTTTTGCCGATGTGGCGGCGCGCCGCCCGGTTGACCCGGATGAGACGCGGTTTCGCGTTGCCTCTGTCACCAAACTTTTCACCGCCATTGCCGCGATGCAGCTGGTGGAGCAGGGCAGGCTTGATCTGCGCGCCGACCTCAATACCTATCAAACCGGTGTGGTGATGGAGCCGGTGTTCGAGGCGCCTGTCACGCTCTTCAACCTTCTGACCCACACGGGCGGGTTTGACGACAGCTTCCTGTCATCGGTCAGCGATGTAGGCGCAGCCGCACCCTCTTTGCGCGAGCAGCTGTCGCGTCGCATGCCGCCGCGTGTTCTGCCGCCTGGCACCACGATCAGCTATTCGAATTACGGCTTCGCGCTGGCTGGCCTGTTGGTGGAGACGGCGAGCGGCGAAACCTATGCCGACTATGTGACGCGCCACATCCTTGCGCCTTTGGGCATGACGCGCAGCCATATCGGGGTTGGCGACCCTGCCGATGCGGCGCTGGCGCTGCCCTATGTGCCGGGCGCGCCGGGCATCATTGAGGCCAAGCCCTATGATGTGTCGCATGTGCCGCCTGCGGGCGAGATGGTGACGACGGGCGGCGACATGGCGATGTTCATGCGTGCGCTTCTCGCCAATGACGGCACGCTGCTGACGCCTGATACGCTTTCAAGCATGATGAAGCTGCATTTCGCCAACAGCCACGGGCTTGATGGCTATGGGCTTGGATTTGCCGTGAGCACGCATAACGGCGTGCGCATGGCTGGCCATGGCGGCAGCTGGCGCGGCTTCTGCACCGAGCTTGTGCTGATGCCTGAGCTGCAAACCGCCTATTTCTTTTCTGTGAATACAGACTGCAATGGCCGCTTCATGTCGGGCGTACAGAAGGCGCTGAACGATTTTCTGGCGCCGCCATCCACCGCCGAACCGCCACCTGCAGCCGCGCGGCCCATGCCGGATGTACCGGTCTATGGCATCTACTTCGCCAACCGGCGCATTCGTGGCGACTTCCTGCGACTGGGTGCGGCGATGGATGCGCTGAACGTGTCGCCCGGCGAAAACGGCGCGGTGCTGGTTGCGCGCACAGGCGGCGATACACTGGTCTATGAGCCGGGGCCGGATGGCCACTTCCACAATGCGCGCTATGGCCGCACGCTGGCGTTCTATACGGAGCCGGTCACGGGCGCGGTGCGGCTTTCGGTGGGCGCATGGGCCTATGACCATGTCAGTGACGCGGAAGATTTCGGATTCCATACGCTGCTGATGGGTGTGGCCGGGTTCATTTTCGCGGCGACGCTGCTCTTCACCCTCATCCTCGCGCCTTTGGGCCGGCGGTTCTATGGCTGGCAGGATGCCAATCTGCCCTGGCCGCGCCGCGCTGTGCCGCTGGCGGCGTCACTTGCCGGGGTGATGTTTCTCGGATTGTCGCTGACAGCCCTTGCAGCACTTGATCCGTTCGAGCTGTTCAAGCGCGTGCCGCTGGTCATCACGCTCGCTGCATGGCTGGTTCCGGTGCTTTTGCTTTTGGCATTGGGCACGGCGATGATGGCGACCATGCCGGGCGCGCGGCCGCGTTTGATGGCGCGGGTGCATCTGGCGCTGGTTGCGCTTTCGGCCTTGGCAGTGGCGGGCTTTGCCGTCTATTGGAATCTGACGCCGCTGGGCATCTGAGCGGCAATGACCATGGATGCGGCATGACGCTCTCGCTCAGCGGGCTGACGAAAGAGTATGACGGCAAGCGCGCGCTCAACAGCGTGACGCTGGACATTCCGCGTGGCGGATTCACCGGCATCATCGGACGCTCGGGTGCGGGCAAATCAACATTGCTGCGCCTCATCAACCGGCTGATCGAACCCACCACCGGCGAAATAAACCATGATGGCATCGATGTCAGGGCGTTGCGCGGCAAGGCTTTGCGCGCGTGGCGGGCCGATGCGGCGATGGTCTTCCAGCAGTTCAATCTGGTGCCGCGGCTTGACGTGCTTACCAATGTGCTGACCGGCACGCTGGGGCGCAGGCCCGCATTCTCCTCGTTCCTTAAGTGGTTTTCAGATGAGGAGCGCAGGCGCGCGGTCGCGCTTCTGGAGCGGTTTGATCTCGGCGACACCTGGGCGCAGGCGGCGGGAACACTCTCTGGCGGCCAGCAGCAGCGCGTGGCGATTGCGCGCGCCATGATGCAGTCACCCAGGCTGATTTTGGCGGATGAGCCGATTGCGTCACTTGATGTGCATAACGGCAAGGTGGTGATGGACATGCTGGCCCGCATCTGCCGCGAGGATGGAATGACCATCATCTGCAACCTTCATGATCTTGACGCCGCCATGAGCTATTGTGACCGGCTGATCGGGCTTGCTGCCGGATCCGTGGTGTTCGACGGACCGCCCGCCGCGTTTGATGCGGCCGCGCGCCGCGCCGTCTATGGGGACGAGACATGAAACGGTTGGTTGCGCTTGTTGTTGCGTTGCTGATGGCCGCTGGCTGTGATGATGCGCCGCAATCAACGGGTGGTGACGCGCCGATGGTGCTCAGCATCGGCTTTTCGGGCAATGAAACAAGCCCGGCGCGCCTCAAGCTTCTCGATGACTATCGGCTTTATCTTGAGCGCGAACTGGGCGTGACGGTCAAAACCTTCAACGCATCCGACTATACTGGCATTGCGCAGGCGATGGCGGCGGGCCAGATCGACCTGGCGCAAGTGGGCGCCTCAAACTACGCCAATCTGCGCGCGATGATGGGCGATGGCGTGATGCCCATTCTGACGATGGAAGAGGTCGACGGTTCGTTCGGCTACTACTCGGTGATGTTCGCGCGCAGCGACAGCACGATCCAGACGCTGGAAGACGTGCGCGGCAGGTCGATTGCGTGGGCCGATGTGGGTTCGGCGTCGGGCTATCTGGTGCCGCGCCATTATCTGCGCAAGCAGGGCATCAATCCCGATGAATTCTTCGGCACACAGAGTTTCGCGGGCGGACACGAGCAGGGTGTTGTCGCCGTGTTGCAGGGTGTGGCTGATGTCGGCGTCACCTGGGCCTCCGGCATTGGTGACGAGGGCAAGGGTTATACGCGCGGCATCCTTTATCGCATGGTCGAGGCAGGCATGCTCGACATGCGCGATCTGCGCGTGATCTGGAAGGCGGGGCCCATTCCGAACGGACCCATCGTGATCCGCACCGCCATTCCCGCCGAGATGCGCGAACGCATCATTGAAGCGCACATCAAACTGCGCGATGCCAACCGCGAGGTTTTTGAGGTTGTCACGGGCGGGCAAAGTGCAGGTTTCGTGCGCGTGCCCGAAGGTTTCTATGACGAGATCATCGCCATGCGTGACGCCGAAGTGGCGGCAAGGCGCGGCAATTGATGGTAGCGGGCGCGCGCATCCTTGCGGCAGAAGCAGCGCAAAGACGCCGCCGCCTGCTGCTCTGGATTGCCGGATTTGGCGCACTCAGCCTTTGCATCGCGCTGGCGGCGCGGCTGGCCGATACGTCGCTGGCGCGGCTCATCGACGGATTTCCGCATATTGAAGGCTTCTTCGCGCAAGCCCTGCCGCACCTTTCATCGGAGCATCTGCTGGGCGACGTGCGCACGCAGGGCTCGCTGCATTACTGGTTCTATGACATCGGCAAATGGCTGGGGCTGATTGCAACCTCCATCAACATGGCGCTGATGGCGACGTTTCTGGGTGTGCTGGCGGGATGGCCGCTGTCGTTCCTTGCGGCGCGCAATCTCTCGCCGTCGCCGGCTGTCTCGCTGGTGACGCGGCGGTTGCTTGATCTCTTGCGGGCGCTGCCTGATCTGGTGGTGGCGCTCGTCCTGGTGATGGCGCTGGGCGTGGGGCCGCTGGCAGGTGTGCTGGCGATTGCCATTCACACATCGGGTGCACTCGGCAAGCTGATCGCCGAAGCGAATGAGAACGCGCCGATGCAGGCGCGCGAGGCGATGATCGCCGCGGGGGCTGGATGGGTCACGCAGATGCGGTTTGCCATCGTGCCGCAGACGCTTCCCAATGTTGTGTCGTATCTCTTGATCCGGCTTGAAATCAATGTGGCGGCAGCCGCGGCTATTGGCTTTGTGGGTGCGGGCGGCATCGGGCAGGAATTCATGGCGGCGTTGAGTCTTGGCCTGTTGCCGGATGCACTCGCCATTCTTGTGCTCATCGTCGGGCTCATCATGGCCATCGACATGATCTCGCAGGCAGTGCGGCGGCGTCTTTCGGGGGCGCGCGCATGAGCCGGGCGCTGTCAGTGGAGATCGAGCGGCGTGTCTGGCGCGGGCGCATGATAGCGATGGGCGCTGGCGTGCTTTCGGCGGTCTGGTTCATCTGGAGTGCGATCGACTTTGGCATCACGCCGCAACGGCTTCTGGAGGCGGGGGAGCGTCTGTTGCAGTTCGCAGGTGCCGCCATGCCGCCATCGCCAGGTCCGTTTCTGGAGCCGATCCTTCTGGCGCTGGCTGAGACCATCGCCATGGCGTTTCTCGGCACGCTGGCAGCAGCTGTCATCGGACTGCCGCTGGGCGTTCTTGCGGCGCGCAACGTGCTCACCTTCAAGCCGCTCCATTTTGCCTATCGGCGGGTGCTGGACGTCTTTCGCACCATTCCGGCGATCATCTGGGCTTTCATTTTCGTCCGCGCGGTGGGGCTTGGCCCGATGGCGGGCTGGCTTGCCATCGCGATGTCCGATTTTGCGGCGCTGGCCAAGCTGCACGGCGAGGCCATCGAGAATGTCGATGGCAAAGCGGGCGAGGGCATCCGCTCCACGGGGGCGGGGCGCGTTATCACGCTGCGCTATGGCATCTTGCCTGCCTCGCTCCCTTTATATCTGGCGCAGGTGCTCTATTTCTTTGAATCGAACATCCGCTCGGCGGCGATCCTTGGCATTGTTGGCGCGGGCGGCATCGGCTTTCAGCTTTCCGAGCGCGTGCGGGACTATATGTGGGATCAGGTCGCCTTCATCATCATCCTCTTTCTGGTGATTGCGGCAGTGCTCGACACCGCGTCGCGGTCGCTGCGCCGCCGCCTGATGCGGGGGGCGTGATGGACGCAATCGCGCGCCTTGCCGGACTTTTGCGCGAGAGCACGCGCGCGGTCGTTTTCACCGGCGCGGGCATGAGCACGGAAAGCGGCATCCCGGATTTCCGCAGCCCCAGCGGGTTATGGACGCGGATGAAACCGATCCAGTTTCAGGATTTCGTGCGCTCGCGCAATATCAGGCGCGAGGCCTGGCAGCGGCGGTTCTCGGGCGAGGATCTTCTGTCAACGGCGCAGCCCAATGACGGGCACCGGATCATCGGTGAACTTGTCAAGGCGGGTAAGGTCGCCAGCGTCATCACACAGAACATTGACGGCCTGCACGAAAAGGGTGGCGTACCCCGCGAGAAGATCATCGAGATCCACGGCAACGGCACTTATTGCACCTGTCTTACCTGCGCCCGACGTTACGAGCTTTCCTTCGTGCGACAGGTGTTCGAGCAATCCGGTGATCCGCCCGACTGCGGCGATTGTGGCGGGATCATCAAGGCGGCCACGATTTCCTTTGGTCAGGCCATGCCGGAACGGGAGATGAAACTGGCAACCGAAGAGACGCTCGTTTGCGATCTGTTCATCGCCATGGGGTCATCCTTGGTCGTCTATCCGGCAGCCGGGTTTCCCCTGATGGCGCGCAGGAACGGCGCGCGGCTGGTCATCCTCAACCGTGAGGAGACCGAGCTTGATTCGCACGCTAACCTTGTGATCCATGGGGAAATCACACCCAGCCTGAAGGCCATGATGGCGCAGCTTGGTGCGGGCTGAGGTCTTTCCTGCACCCTCGACGGCAGGCGGCCCAAGGCCTTAAGTTCCGGGCTGAATCAGTGATTTGCGAAACGCAACAGGATCCCTCCGAACATGACCACTTTGCGCGATGTCCGCCTTGATGATGATGAGCCCGATGAGGAGAAGAAGGCGCCCGAGGCTTCTGCGCCTGCCGCCATTCCGCAGGCGCTGTTCAAGGCGCGCACCGTCCTGATCTTTGGTGAGATCAATCAGCGGCTGGCCGAGCGCGTGACCGCCACGCTGCTTGCCCTTGCCGCCGAGAATGACGAGCCGATCAAGCTCTATGTCAACTCACCGGGCGGGCATGTGGAGTCGGGCGATACGATCCACGACATGCTCACCTTCATCAAACCAAAGGTCTTTGTGATCGGCACGGGCTGGGTCGCAAGTGCGGGCGCGCACATTTTCCTTGGCGTGCCCAAAGAGCGCCGCCTGTGTCTGCCCAACACGCGCTTCATGCTGCATCAACCTGCGGGCGGCGTGCGCGGTCAGGCCTCCGACATCTCGATCGAGGCCGAAGAGATCATCAAGATGCGGGCGCGCATCAATCGCGTCATTGCGCGCGAGACGGGCCAGACGATTGAGCGCGTCAATGAGGATACCGAGCGCAATTTCTGGATGTCGGTAGAAGACGCCAAGGCCTATGGCCTTGTCGGCAAGATCATCACGCGCGCGTCGGACATTGGCTGAGCGATGAGCGGCGCGGGCGAATGGTGGCGCGGCGCCGTCATCTATCAGATCTATCCGCGCAGTTTCTGCGACTCCAATGGCGACGGGATTGGCGACATCCCTGGCGTTGAGGGCAAGCTCGACTACATCAAGGCGCTGGGCGTCGATGCGGTGTGGCTGTCGCCGGTGCATCCCTCCCCCAATCGCGACTTTGGCTATGATGTTGCCGACTTCAACGGCGTGTCAGACGAGTTTGGCGGCATGGATGCGTTCCGCCGATTTGTCGATGCAGCGCATGCGCGAAACATCCGCGTCATCCTCGATGAGGTGTTGAGCCACACATCCGATCAGCATCCGTGGTTTGCCGAGAGTTTGAGGGACCGCACCAATCCCAAGGCTGACTGGTATGTGTGGGCTGATCCCAAGCCGGATGGCACGCCGCCCAACAACTGGCTCAGCGTGTTTGGCGGCCCGGCGTGGTCTTATCATCCGGCGCGGCGGCAATACTACTTCCACAAATTCCTGAAGCAGCAGCCGAAGCTCAATCTCCGCAATCCGGCGGCGCGCAAGGCGGCAATGGATGTGCTGCGTTTCTGGCTGGACTTTGGCGTGGACGGCTTCCGGCTGGATGTGGCGAACAGCTTCTTTCACGATGCCCAGTTGCGGGACAATTCATACGTGCCGATGGACAAGCGCACGGCGCATCACTGGAGCCATGCCTCTCATCTGCAATTGCACGACCGCGACGCCAATCTGCCAGAAAACCGTGAGGTGCTGGACGAGATCCGCGCGCTGGTGGATGGCTACAAGGACCGCTTCGTCTTCGGTGAGTTTTCGGAGGCGCCGGAACTGATCGGCCACTTTGCTGGCGCCGGGCACGGACTGCATTCCGGCTATACGTTCACGTTCATTGATGACCGCACGTTTGCACCGCAACTCTTTTCCGACCACTTTGCGTTCCTCGATCAGCAGGCTGGTCTTTGGCCCTGCGTCACGTTTTCCAACCATGATGTGCGGCGCACGGTGAGCCGTTGGCGGCAGACCGGCAATCCGCAATTCGCCAAGCTCGCGCTGGCACTTCTGATGAGCCTGAAGGGCACGGTGCTTCTCTATCAGGGCGAGGAATTGGGATTGCCGGATGGCGAGATCGGACGGGGCGATGTGCGCGACCCGGTTGGCGAACTCTATTACCCCTATTCGAAGGGCCGCGATCCGTGCCGCACGCCCATGCCGTGGCAGCCAGATGCGCCACATCTGGGATTTACCACGGGCAAGCCCTGGCTGCCGGTTTCGCCTACCCATGCGGGGCTGACAGCACTGGCGCAATCGCGCGACGAACGCTCGATCCTTTCGTTCGCGCGGCGCTTCATCCGCGAGCGCAGGGCCATTCCGGCGCTTGTGACGGGCGGGCAAGAGACCGTTCTGGCGGATGATGGCGTCTTTGCCTTCAGGCGCACACATGCGCATGGGCAGGTGTTGTGCGTGTTCAATCACACACCTGCGCAACAAAGGCGGACGATTTCCATCCCCGCGGGTGCGCGTGCGCTTGGATTTGGCCCGGCAGGCGGCACTTTTGACACCGGCAGCGTTTTGCTTGAGCCCTTTGGCGGGCTTATGCTGGCGCATTCCTGAAGCGATGAAAGTTTTTTGCGATGTCCAAACTCGTCAATGTTGACCGTCCGCAGACCAGCCTGATCCGGCTGACGCTGAACAATCCGCGCAAGCGCAATGCGCTTGATGCGGACATGCGCAATGAATTGATTACCGAGTTCCGGTCGGCCATTGCGGACGAGCAGGCGCGCGCCATCATTCTGACGGGGGCGGGGGCGACATTCTGTGCGGGCGGCGACATCGCGTCGATGGGTACGCTGGACGAGCATGGCGGCATGCGGCGCATGACGCTGAACCACGAGCTGGTGCGCATCCTCTATCACTGCCAGAAGCCGGTCATCTGTGCGCTGGAGGGTGCAGCGATGGGCGCGGGTGCGGGGCTGGCCCTTCTTTGCGACATCATCGTTGCGGGCGAGAACGCCCATATCGGCTTTCCGTTTTTCAAACTGGGGCTGGTGCCTGACTATGGTTTGCTGCACACGTTGCCGCTGCGCGTTGGAATTGCGCAGGCGCGGATGCTGCTGCTGCGTTCCGATGCGGTGAACGCCAAGCGGGCCAAAGAGCTGGGGCTGGTTGATTTCGTCTATCCGGATTTCCGGGTGCAGGATGAGGCCGCCATGCTGGCGCTCGAGATGGGCGCGCAGCCGCGTTTCGCCTTTGGCATGGCAAAAAACGTGCTGGGCCTTTTTCCCATGGCGTTCGATCAGGCGCTGGCGGTGGAGCGTACCGCGCAGGTGGGCTGCTTCCTTTCCAACGATCACGACGAGGGCGTGGCTGCCTATCGCGAGCAGCGCAAGGCAGAGTTTTAGGCGCTGTCAAACGCCGTGAGCAGTGCATCGAAGGGCAGCAAGACGCAGTGATGCCGGTTGCGGTGCTCAACCACACCGCTGA
The DNA here is from genome assembly GCA_002352285.1 of Alphaproteobacteria bacterium UBA2784. Taxonomy (GTDB): domain Bacteria; phylum Pseudomonadota; class Alphaproteobacteria; order Micropepsales; family Micropepsaceae; genus UBA2784. The sequence goes on from DEIC01000125.1 coordinate 30,730, forward strand.
AGACGGCAAAGGGCTTCGCACCGGTCCCGTCTGGCGGATTGCCCAGCAGCATTTGCGCCACATCGTCTTTCATTGCGGCGATCTCATCCCGGGTGTGGCCTTCACCCTCGCGCGCCAGAAGTTCGGCGGAAGCCTGCACCAGGATGCAGGCGTGGCACTCGAAGCCCAGGCGGGCCGCACGGCCTGAAGCATCCCGCACCAGGTCAAAGGTCAACTCATCGCCGCACAGCGGATTGGCAGCGCGGCCATGCGCACATTGGCAAACCAACCGGCCGCGCAAGCCCGAGGCGGCGGCGAGGCGCAGCAATTCCTTCTGGTAAAGCGGGTCAGTCATGGCGGTTGTCATGCGCCACCGCCATGGCCGACGCAAGGCAGTTTGCCTCAATTCTGCGTGCTGCGTCACGGCGCCCATAGACAAGCAGCGGCAAAAGCTGTTGATCGGGGCATGGCCATTGACGACGAAACTGCGGCGGCGGCACAAGCGGCTGCACAGACAGCACACCATGCGCGGCGCATGGTCGTGCTGGGCATGCTGTGCATGGCGGCGTCGGCTGTGCTGTTTACGGCGGGTAATGCCATCATCCGCTATCTCGCGCCCACCATTCCCCCGGTTGAGACGGTTTTCTTCCGCAGTGCGTTTTCGCTGGTGCTCCTTTTGCCCTTTGTGATGCGCGCCGGGTTTTCATCGCTGAAGACGAAACGCCCCGGCCTGCATTTCTGGCGCGGCGCGCTGCAGGTGACGTCGATGCTGGCATTCTTTCAGGGGCTGGCGACGACGCCGCTGGTGGAGGCAAACGCGATCGAGTTCACTTCGCCCATCTTCGCGACGGTCTTTGCCGTCATGTTCATGGGCGAGAAAATCCACATTCGCCGCATTGCAGCCCTTCTCATCGGCTTTGCCGGTGCGATGATCGCGCTGCGCCCGGGCCTGAAAGAGATCGGCATCGGCCAGATCTACATGCTGCTTGCCTCGATCATCTGGGCGGGCGCGCTGTTGCTGATCCGTGAACTGGGCAAGACCGAAACGGCGCTGACGCAATCTGTCTATATGGGGCTATTGATGACGCCCGTGTCAGCGGTGTTGTGCGCGTTTGTCTGGGTAACGCCCAGCTGGTTCGAACTGGCGCTGCTTTTGACGGTTGGCGCAACGGCGACGCTGGGGCAGCTTCTTTATGCGCAGGCGTTCCGCTGGGCAGAAATGGGCGCCGTGCTGCCGCTCGATTTCTCAAAACTTTTCTGGTCCGCCCTCATTGGCTGGATGGTATTTGCCGACATTCCCGACCTCTACACGGTCATAGGCGCGGCGATCATCTTTGGGGCGGGGGCCTATATCACCTTGCGCGAGGCCCGTTTGTCGCGCCGCCCGCCGCCAACAGAGCCGCTCGAGCCCAGCTAGACGCGCCAAGCCAGATTGGCAAAGGTTAACGCTGCGGATGCAATATTCTTGCAGACTGAAGGGGTATCTTTCCCTTGCCGGGATTTCTGTTAACCTTGTTCATGGGGAATGGATCGAAGGACTACGGGGATGGCCAGCGAGGCTTATCGCGCGCCAGAGGGCGGGGGCGAATCTGTCACCGTTGCAGGTACGCTGAAGTGGTTTGACCCGGTCAAAGGATACGGGTTCATCGCAGCCAATGACGGTTCAGGCGATATCCTGATCCATCAAAGCGTGCTGCGTCAGGAGGGGCACCGCCAGTTGCAGGAGGGTGCGCGCATCACCTGTGAAGCGGTGAAGCGGCCCAAGGGCATGCAGGCGACCCGCATCATCAGCATCGCCGAACCCGAAGCGCCCGCCGGGCGGACGTTCACACTTGCCGCTACACCGCGCGTTCAGCCGCCGCCGCCAGCCAATGTTCATGCGAACATGGTCGATGCCACCATCAAGTGGTTCAACCGCGCCAAGGGTTTCGGATTTGCCACGCGCGGCGAAAACACGCCCGACCTCTTCCTGCATATGGAAACGCTGCGGGCTGCGGGCATCCGCGAGGTGCGCGATGGCCAGAAGGTGCGCGTGCGCCTTGCCGACGGACCCAAGGGGCAAATGGTTGCCGAGATCGCTCTCGCGCCCGATCAGGGCGACAGCGCGTAACTCTCAACCGCCTTGACTTCGCCAATGAGGCCGCGCGCCATCAGGAACGCGGCAAAGGCGTCGTACCGCGCGATATCCAGTGCGCGCGGGTCATCTGCAAACAATTGCCACGTGTCACCAAAAGCGCGGTTGTTGAGTTCGTCATCAAGCTTGGGCCAGGTGGCAAGAACGCGCTGCCAGGCGGCTTCAGGATCGGCTTTCAAGGTAGCTGTTGCCTCTGTCAGCGCGGTCATGAAGGCGCCAACCCATGCCTCGTTCGCGCGCGCGGCATGCGTGATGAAGACCAGCTCGTCATAGGCGGGCACATCCTCCTGCTCCACATAGAAGGGGCGAGCCGTGCGGCCGCGCATCGCGAGCACATTCATTTCAAAGTTCCGGTAAGCGCCGATCACGGCATCGACCTGACCCGCCATCAGGGACGGGGCGAGCGAGAAATTGACATTCACCAGCGTGACGTCAGAAAGCTGCAAGCCGTGCTTTTCAAGCATCGCGCCCAGAAGTGCCTCTTCGAAGCCGCCGACCGAGTATCCGATCTTGCGGCCCTTCAGGTCGGCGATGGTCTCTACCGGGCCATCGCCCAGCGCGAGCAGGATATTGAGCGGCTGGCCGATCAGCGTGCCCACACGCATAACCGGCAATCCCTGATCCACCTGCATGTGCAGATTGGGTTGATAGGTGATGGCAAGGTCCATGACGCCTGCGGCGACAAGTTTGGGCGGATCATTCGGATCGGCAGGTTCGATGATCGAGACATCAAGACCGTGCCGGGCAAAGTTGCCGTCAACCAGCGCGACCAGAATCGACGCGTGATCGGGATTGAGGAACCAGTCAAGCGCGAGCGTGACCTTTTGCGCCAGCGCCTGCGGCGTCATCATCAATCCGAACGCCAGCGACAGAACAAGCTTACGCATCATCGCACAACATCTCCCGCATAGGCCCAGCGCGTGAGACGGCGCATGAGCATGTCGATTGTGAAGTAGAGCGCCACCGCCATCAGGGCGAGGACGAAAAGGCAGGCAAACATCAGGGCGGTGTTCACGCGGGCATTCGCCTGCATCATCGCATAGCCAAGCCCCTCGCTGGCGCCGACCCATTCCCCCAGCACAGCACCGATAGGTGCAATCGCCGCCGCCACGCGCAGACCATCGCCAAAGGCGGGCAGGGCGGCCGGCAAGCGTACATGGACAAGGCGGCGCATTGTTGCACCGGGCACGCCCGCCGCCATCATGCGCGACAATTCATCAAGCGCGGGATCAAGGCGGCGCAGGCCCTGCAGCAGCGTTGCCGAAACCGGAAAGAAGATGATGAGGGCCGCCATTGCGACCTTCGACGCCATGCCATAGCCAAGCCACAGCACCAGTATGGGCGCGATGGCGAAAACGGGTATGGCCTGACTGGCAACGAGCAACGGAAGCAATTCGCGCGCGGTGCGCCGCGAGCTTGCCATGATGATCGCCGCCGCAGCTCCGGCAGTCACACCGATCAGCATGCCGAGCGCGATTTCGGTCAGCGTTACGCCCGCATGGCCCGCGATTTCTGCCCAGTCTGCGGCAAGCGCGCGCCAGACTTTGGCAGGCTCGGGCAGAATGAAGTCCGGCACGCCGGTCAGCAGCACAATCATTTCCCAGACCGCCAGAATGACGGTGAGCGAGATGGCAATGCGGGCAAGGTTGCGGAGCGGCACGATGCATCCCTACGCCGGCATGATCCGGATCAGGTGGATGGGGTCGTTCCTGGCGGAAACCTCTCAGCCGCGCATTCAGCGGCTCCCCCTGCGATGGCGCATATCTAGACCGGAATCGGCAGGACGCAAAGACCTATTGCGCAGGCGTCTCGGGGCCGTTGCCGCGCTCGATCCCGTTCAGGATTTCGGAGGGTGCAAAATCGTCCGTCAGCACCTGGGCTGAGCCATCCCACGAAAGTTCTGTGCGCGAAGCCAGCATGCCGGGAAGGTCATAGCGGAAATTGAACTGGGTCTGGCGCGCTTCTGCGGCCATGCGCCAGTCATCTGCGCTCTTGGCCGGGCCATCATAGGCGATGATGACGATGTTGCCACCGGCCTGAAAGGTTTCGACATTGGCGAAGACGCTCTTCATCGTGGCCATCGTCGCATCAAAGAGCAGCGTTGAGGGATCAACATTCTGGATCGCGCAGCCGCCGGGCGCCATCTTCTCCTTCACCAGCTCATAGAACTCGCGCGTGGTGAGGTGGAAGGGCACGAACCAGCCGCGATAGGCATCGAGCATGATGATGTCATAGGCGTGCTCGGCGCGGATCAGGAACACACGGCCATCCTGCTCGTGCACGATGTGGTGTTCGTCTTCCGGCAGATCAAAATATTTGCGGGCCAGCGCCGTGACATCGGGATCAATCTCGACCGCATCAATCGGCATGTCCGGCAGATAGGCATGGAGATAGCGGCTGGTGGTGCCGCCACCCAGACCGATCATCGCCATGCGGTTGAGATTGGCGGCGCAGGCTGCGCCCAGCGTCATTTCGCGCGTATAGCGCACCGGCAATTCCAGCCGGTCTTTGGTGTTGGTGACAGATTCCGTATAGCGGATTTCATAGAGCCCGAACTTCATCGTCACGTAGTCGCCATCGCGGAACACGAAGACGGTGTTGTAAGGCGTTTCGATTTCCTCAATCAGCCCCTGGGTCAGTTCCTCGATCTCGACGGCGCGCGCCTTGCCGGTAAAGAAAACAAAGGTAATGGCACTGGCATAGGCGAGCGTGAAGATCACCAGCCAGATCCGCGCGCGGCGCTTGACGGCGGCGTCAGTTGCAACGCGCATGGCAGGCAGCGCCATCAGCATGGCGGCAATAAACGCGCCGAGCGACAGCGCGAACGTGATGTCGCGCGTGCCCATGATCGGCACGAGAATGAATACCGTGCCCAGCGTGCCGACAATCGAGCCAATGGTTGACAAGCCTGTCACCTGGCCCGCGATGCGGCCGCTTTCCGCGGTGCTTTCGATCAGCAGGCGCACCACGAAGGGAGAGACCGCACTCATCAGGGCGACCGGCGGGCAGAACAGAACCAGTGATGCGGCCATCGCGCCATAGCGCACATCGGGAATGAGATTGATGACAAAGAGCGACACGCTGTCAACGAAGAGCGGCATCAGCGCCATGTAAATGGGCGCGGGCGCCACAAGCGCCGTGAGCACGAGCGGCGAGGGATACCGGTCGGCCAGCCGACCGCCCCAGACATAGCCCACAGCCATGGCGGCGAGCACGACGCCGATCAATCCGCCCCACGTATAGATCGAGCTGCCAAAAAACGGATTGAGATAGCGGCTGGCCAGCATCTCGAACGCCATCACGGCGACGCCCATCAGAAACGTGGCGAGGTAGAGGCTGCTTCGTTCGGCGGCGTGCATGGAGGCTCCAACCATCAGGGACGCAACGGATCGGTGAGCGCAAACAGCACACCTTCATGCCCGCCCAGCGGATTGCCGTCTTTCGGGCGGGACGCAGTGGCATAGAGCGTTTGGCTTGCCGGGTCCATCACCAGATTGGTTACCAGCGGATAGCCCGGCGTTTCGTGAATGGCGATCACCGCGCCATTCATGTCAAACACGAACACACGGCCTGCACCATATTGGGCAACCGCCACAGCATCATTGCCGATGAATTCAATGCCGTCGGCACCGGTCAGCCAGCTTGCACCTTCGGGCACGGGCAGGGTGGCGAACAATGTCTTTGCCGAAAGATCACCATCCGCTGCCACAGCAAATCGCCAGACCTTGTTTGTGAAATGCTCGCTGACCAGAAGCGTGCGCTCATCAGGCGAAAGCGCAATGCCATTCGCGTAATTGAACCCCTCGGCAACAGACTTGTCCGAGCGCGCACGCGAGTGCGGATTGACGAACCAGACCGAACCCTGACCCGACAGGCCCGGATCAAACTCGCCCGACGAGGTGACATAGAAGGCGCCGTCCCGGCCGCCCGTCATATCGTTGGGGCGGTTGATGGCGATGTAATCCTCCAGCTTGGGCGAGAAACGCAGCCGCGCCGGATCAGGTTCGCGCTCTGCCTCCATGATCTTGGCCGACAGGTGGCAGGAAAACAGCACGCGGCCATGCGCGGTTGTTTCGCGTGGCGCATCGGGATCAAGCACAATGGCAGTTGGTCCGCACGGGCCTTGCGGCTCTGCCAGCTTTGCCAGCGCGCCATTGTTGAAATGCAGAATGGCGTTCAGCTCCATATCCGCGATCAGGATGCCGCCGCCGGGCGCGAGCACTGGCCCCTCGGGATATTCAAGGCCCGTCGCCACGATCTCCATGGGGCGAGCATGGGCCACAGGCGCAGGGGCCGCCAGCCACATCGTGCAGGCAATCGTGGTAACGAGACGGCAACGGGAAGGGGCGATCATGTGGGCCATCATGGCGCAGATTTGGCCGGGATGAAGGCAGATTTCCCCGGATTTTGCGCTGGTGTTCGGCTTGATGACCGTGAACAAAACCTGTATCCCAACCCGGCTGAGATCGGCGGCCGAATGGCAAGATGGAAGCGCGGGGCGTAGCGCAGCCTGGTAGCGCATCTGGTTTGGGACCAGAGGGTCGCGTGTTCGAATCACGCCGCCCCGACCATCTTTCAATTGGCCGAGCCGTTGCCCGGTCTTACCGGATTTCTGGAGAGGATTGCCATGCTTGCCCGCATTTACCGCCCGGCCCGCAATGCCATGCAATCAGGCACCGCGCGCACGCGCGACTGGATGCTGGAGTTTGAACCAGCCGAAGCCAAGCGCGCCGACCCGCTGACGGGATGGACCGGATCGGGCGACATGCGCCGCCAGCTGCGCCTGTCATTCGACACCAGGGACGAGGCGATTGCCTATGCCGAGAAGTACGGCATCGCATTCCAGGTGTTTGAGCCGCACGAGCGCAAGCCCATCCCGAAATCCTACAGCGACAATTTCAGATACACGCGCAAAGGCCTGTGGACGCACTGAATTCGGCCTTGGCGTTTCATAAGGCCCCGTAGCTCAACCGGATAGAGCACGAGCCTTCTAAGCTCGGGGTTGGAGGTTCGAGTCCTCCCGGGGTCGCCATCACATGTCGCTGAACAGCCCGTCCATGAAACCCTCTGGGTCGGCATAGAACTCGCGCAGGATGCGGAAGTGGTCGGTGGCGCGGAACGAGCGTTCCACGATCCCCGCATCCGTCAGGTGCAACAGGGTTGCGCCCGGATACGCCATCACAAGCGGCGAGTGCGTGGCGATGATGAACTGGGCGCGTTCGGTTTTCTCGGCGCGGCGCTCGATGCGCAGAAAATCAAGCTGGCGCGTCGGCGAGAGAGCTGCTTCCGGTTCGTCCAGCACATAAACGCCCTCGCGGTCCATGCGGCTTGCAAACATCGCAAGGTAGGCTTCGCCATGCGAATGTTCGGAAAGAAACTTGCCGTCGTCGGCACCATAAACACCCGCACCGGATTCGCGCGCAATCGAATCGAGTTTGCTGATGAAGCCGTGAAACGTTTCCGAGCGGGTGAAGAACCCCCGCGTCACTTTCGGCTTCCATGATGCGCGCAGATAGCGGCTCAGCGTCTCTGCCTCTGCGTCGGCGTGAAAATGATCCCGGCTGCCACCCAAGCGCCCGAAACCGCACAGTGCGGCAATGGCTTCAAGGATGGTGGACTTGCCGCTGCCGTTCGGCCCCACGATCAGGGTAACGGGATGATTGAATTCGATGTGCAGCGGCTCTGCGGCAAGGGCGGGGATCGTGAAGGGAAACGCATCCCGATTCCCGATCCGGCTTTGATCGAGAGACAAGGCGCGAAGAAACGGCGCCTTCAACAAAGGGGGCCCCTTCGGTTTTGCGGGCATTTGTGTTTCCCGATCAGCTCCGCCGAAACTGGGTGGGCGGGCGTGCTCTGCTCACGGCTAACTGGCTGGAATCATAACACTACTGCCCGCAGGCGGCGGCCAAGTTTCCGCTCCCGAGCCCCCTTGCCCCCTTATTGCCATGATCTGGCGGCCAAATCGTCCCCTTTAGAATCTACCAAGGGGCAATTGGTCAGGTTCAACGGGGGTCTGCAGGCGAGGTGCCTGCGGGCGAGATGCCTGGATATTGGGGCGGCAAACAGGTTTTGGCATGACACCGGCTTCGCGCATTCTTCTGGGTTCGGGCTTTGGCATTGCGGCGATTGCCGCCATCGGCTTTGCCGTTCTTTTCTTCACGCCGCTGCCTGATTCCGGCGACAGTGAGATCAATACCGCCGATGCGGCAGCGCCGGTGGTTGACGCCACCAACCGTACGCCGCCCATGCCCGCACCCTTGATGGCGCCCCAGCCGCGCCCGACCGAGATTGCCTCGGTCGAGCCGAACCCGTCGGGTGCAGGCTCCAGCGTTGCACTTTCTGCGGGCGGCACGCTTTCCACCGGTGCGCCGCCGCCTATGCCCACCGAGGACGTGACGGCATCGGGCGACGCAGATGCGGCAAGCGAGCCAAGCGTACTGGTCGCGCCGGTGCTTGATCCGGCAGAGCGGCTCTATCGCGACGGGCTTGCGCTTGAAGCCATTGAAATGTGGAAGGAGCGGGCGCTTTCAGGCGATGTCGAAGCCGCCTGGCGCGTCGGCGTCGAATACGCCGATGGCAAACCCAATTCCGTGCAGCGTGACTGGGCGGAAGCGCGCAAGTGGATGGCGATGGCGGCCAAGGGCGGTGATGCCCGTGCAATCTTCGATCTTGGCTCGTACTATGAATACGGGCTTGGCGTTCCGGCAGACCTGTCGCGCGCCTATCGCTATTATCTCGAGTCAGCCAGGCGCGGCCATCCGCAGGGCCAGTATAATGCCGGCAACATGCTGGAAACGGGCGACGGCACGGCGGTTGACGAGATCGAGGGCCTGAAATGGTACCTGCTTGCCGCCGAGCAGGGCATGGTCAGCGTGCAGCTGGACGAGACCGGCCGGCTTGACCGAGAGGCGCCTGATGCGCTCACCTCACTGATGCAGCGCATGTCGCCCGAAGATGTCGGCGAGGCCAAGCGCCGCGCGGCCGAGTTTGTGCCGCTGGAAAACACGCCGCTGGAAGACTGAACATGGCCGCACAAGGCTGGCAGAACTGGCCGGGGCGCATCAGATGCGCGCCGCGCCAGATGGTGACCATTGCATCGGAAGATGATGCCGTGCGCCTGATGGCCTCTAACCCGGCTCTGCCGATCCGCATGGCGGGCAGCGGCCATTCCTTTACGCCGCTGGCAGATTGCGAAGGCACGCTGGTGCGCCTTGCGCCAGAGCCAAAGGTTTTTCATGTGGACAAGGAAAAGCGGCTGGCGACCATCTGGGCGGGCACGCCCGTTTGGGCGCTGGGGCCGCTCTTGCATCCGCACGGGCTTGCGCTCGCCAATCAGGGTGACATTGACCGGCAGACGATTGCTGGCGCCACAGGCACAGGCACCCACGGTACCGGCGTTACGCTCGGCTCACTTTCAACCATGATCCGCGCCGTGACGCTGGTGACGCCCGCCGGTGAAGTCAAAACCTGCTCGCTGGAGCAGGAGCCGGAACTTTTTCAGGCGGCGCGGCTGTCACTGGGCAGTATCGGCATCATCACGCGCCTGACGCTGGCGCTCGTTCCCTCGTATCGCCTGACCGAAAATGGCTGGCTGGAAGATGCCGACAAGGCGCTCGCAAACATTGATGCAGCGGCAGCCCGGCACCGTCATTACGAGTTCTTCTGGTTTCCCTATGCCAAAAAGGTGGTGGCCAAGTCGCTTGATCCAGCACCGCCAGACAGTTCGCCCGCAAAATCGGCCGAGCAGATGCACGCGCGCGGGCTGGTCAGCAGTTTTGACGAGAAGATTTTCCGTATGGGGTGCCGCCTGACGAAATGGGTGCCGCCGATTGGCCCGTCGCTGCACGGCATCTTCACGTCAGGCTTCAAGGGTTCAACGCGCACGCGCTGGAGCTTTGAGATTTTCGCCTCGCCGCGCACCGTGCGCTTCAACGAAATGGAATATGCAGTGCCCGCCGAGCGCGGCGCGGCGTGTCTGGAGGCGATCGTACGCACCATCCGCAACAGGCGCATCCGCACGGCCTTTCCCATCGAAATGCGCCTGGTGGCGGCAGATGATTTGTGGATCAGCCCGTTCAACGGGCGTGCGTCGATGACGCTCTCAGTGCATCAATGGGCCAAGGATGACGAACGCACGCTCTTCAAGGCCTGCGAAGACATTTTCCTGGCGCATGAGGGCCGTCCGCATTGGGGCAAGATGCACAGCCTGAAGGCTGCCGAATTTCAGCGGCTCTATCCTGACTTTGCGCGCTTTCGCGCGGTGCGGGAAAAAGTTGACCCGGAAGGCCGCCTGCTTAACCATCATCTTGCTGCCATATTCGGCGCGTCTCCTTCATGGCGGAGGAACTGACATGCGCTTTTCATCCTTGCTGAAGGGATTGACGGTCGGCGGTGCGGCGCTGGGCGGCGTGCTGGGCCCCATGGGCATCGACATGCCGTTTGCGCAGGGCCTGTTCGGCGGCCTTTTCATCGGCGCGCTGATCGGGGCTGCGTCGGCCCTGTCATTCTGGTCCATTCCCTTTGGCGAAATGGGCCGCACCGATCAGATCAGGCTTTAGGCCGCGCTGCGTTGAAGCGGTCAAAGGCGCGCGCCAGATCTGCAATCAGATCTTCGGGGGCTTCAAAGCCTGCGCTGATGCGCACGCGTTCGCCGTTGCCCGGCTGATTTTCACGATGCGCGTGGGCGGGCACGATCAGGCTTTCATAGCCGCCCCATGACCAGCCTATGCCGAAAAGCGAAAAACCCCTGAAGAAGGCGCTGAGCGCCGCCTTGGGTGCCGGAACAAGCTCCAGCCCGAAGAGACCCGTGGCGCCGGTAAAGTCGCGCTGCCAGAGCGCGTAGCCCGGATCGCGCGGATGGGCGGGATAGAGGATGCGCGACACCTCTGGCCGCTGCGCCAGCCACGCGATCAGTTTCTCGGCCGTTTCGCGGTGGCGTTGCAGGCGAGGGGAAAGCGAGCGCAAGCCGCGCTGCCCCAGATAGGCGTCATCGCCGCTGACAGACATGCCCAGCCTGCCATGCGTGTCCAGCACCGCATCCCACGTGGCGGCGTTGGCAGTGATGGTGCCGAGCAGGCAATCGGAATGGCCCGAGATGTACTTCGTAGCGGCGTGGATCGACACATCGACGCCATGCGCCAATGGCTTGAAGTAAAGCGGCGTCGCCCAGGTGTTATCGAGCGCCGTCTTGATGCCACGCGCCCGCGCAATGGAGGCGATGGCAGGAACATCCTGCACGTCAAACGTCAGTGAGCCGGGGCTTTCGAGGAAGATCAGCTTTGTATCCGGGCGGATGAGTTTCTCGATGTCTGCGCCGATCAGCGGATCAAAGATGGTGAAGTCAACGCCGAAGCGCCGCAGCAGGCCATGACAGAACGCGCGCGTGGGGCCATAGCAGCTTTCTGTCAGCAATATGTGATCGCCCGACGCCGTGAGCGCGAGAATCGCCGTCGTCACGGCGGCCAGACCCGACGGCAGGAGCACGGTACCCGCACCGCCCTCAAGCGCGGTCATGGCCTCTGCAAAGGCGTCGGTGGTGGGCGTGCCCCTTCGCCCGTAGGTATAGCGTTGGCCCTTCGATTCCAGCGTTTCCAGATCCGGGTGAAGAATCGTGGAAGCACGAAAAACGGGCGGGTTGACGGCGCCCGCATGCTGGTCAGCATGCCGGCCCGACGTGACCAGCTTCGTGTCACTGGCTGAATGCTTGGTCTTGTCGTTCATGTGTGCTTCAACCGCATCGCGCCCAAGTTCCGGCTTGCGAAAGTGCCGGATTCTGGCGGAGTTTATGTGCTTTGGCGGCCTGTGTTAAGGTCGCGCACGCCCAACGTGTTTGATGAGGATTGCCATGCGTTTTGTCCTGTCTGTCTTTCTTGGTGCGCTTGCCCTTGCGGTGGTGGCCAGCCCCGCTTCCGCGCAGAGCGGCAGCGCGACGCTTGATGCGGTCAAGGCGCGCGGCTATCTGATGTGCGGCGTCTCTGACGGACTTGCGGGCTTTTCAAATCCCGATGCGCAGGGCAACTGGTCGGGGCTTGATGTTGATTTCTGCCGCGCGATTGCCGCGGCGATTTTTGACGACCCCAATGCCGTGCGCTTTACGCCCTCGACCGCCAAGGAGCGTTTTACGGCGCTTCAGTCGGGCGAGTTTGATCTTCTGTCGCGCAATACGACGTGGACGATGCAGCGCGACATTGCGCTGGGCTTCACCTTTGCGGGCATCATCTATTATGACGGGCAGGGCTTCATCGTGCGGGGCGCAGAGGGCACCACATCCGCCCTGCAACTGAATGGCGCGACGGTCTGCACGCAATCAGGTACGACGACCGAACTGAACATCGCCGACTATTTCACCGCCAACAACATGACCTATGAACTACTGACCTTCGAGAAGGAGGCGGAAGCGCTGCAGGCCTATGACGAAGGGCGGTGCGATGCCTATACGACCGACCAGTCGGGGCTTTACGCCGCGCGCCTCGAAATGCGCAACGCCGATGAGCACATCATCCTGCCCGAGATCATTTCAAAGGAGCCGCTGGGGCCGCTGGTGCGCCAGGGCGATGACCGCTGGGCCGACATCGTGCGCTGGGTGCTGTTTGCGCAGATCAATGCCGAGGAGCTGGGCGTCACCTCTGCCAATGTCGGTGAGATGACGGGCTCTTCCAATCCGGAAATCCGCCGCCTTTTAGGCGTGGAGGGCGAGTTTGGCGCGTCGATGGGACTTACCAATGACTGGGCCGTGCGCATCATCCGCCACATGGGCAATTATGGCGAGATGTTCGAGCGCAATGTGGGCGAAGGCTCGATCCTCAAGATTGCGCGCGGCATCAATGCGCTGTGGAGCAAGGGCGGACTGCAATATGCGCCGCCCGTGCGCTGATCGCGCCGGGATCTCCTGCTGATGGCGATGAGCCCAAAGCGCGAGCCGATATGGGCCGATGCGCGGCTGCGCGGATTTGTGCTGCAGGCGCTCTTTCTCGCAGCCGTGGTGGCGCTGCTGGCGATGTTTGCGCTCAATGCGGCTGAAAATCTGCGTGCGCTCAACCGGGCCAGTGGTTTTGGCTTTCTCGATCAGGTGGCGGGTTTTGATATCGCGTTTCACCTGATCGACTATGGCCGCGCGTCCACATTTCTCGATGCGCTGTGGGTTGGCCTGCTCAACACTTTGCTGGTGGCGGTGATCGGGATCGTGCTGGCGACCGTGCTGGGCTTCCTTTTGGGCATCGGGCAATTGTCGTCGAACTGGCTCGTCGCAAAGCTTGCCACGGCCTATATCGAGTTCGTGCGCAACGTGCCGCTGCTCTTGCAGATCTTCTTCTGGTATTTTTCGATGATGTCGCCGCTGCCGCGCCCGCAGAGCGCAATTGAGATTGGCGGCGTTGCATTCCTTTCCAATCGCGGGCTGTTCGTGCCGCGCATTGAGGGCGTCGAAGGTTCCGGCCTTTTTCTCATTGTGCTGGCCGCGTGCGTGAGCGCATTTTTCCTGTTGCGCCGCCTGTCACACAAGCGGCGCGAGCGCACGGGAACGCCGTTGCCCATGTTGCCCATCAGTCTTGGGCTTCTGGCAATTGTGCCCGCCGCCGCCTTCTTCCTGACGGGCGTGCCGTTCACGGCGGATATTCCGGTTTTAGCCGGACGCAATTTCACTGGCGGCATGGCGATCACGCCGGAGCTAATTGCGCTGGTGCTGGCGCTGTCGCTCTATACGGCGAGCTATATCGGCGAGATTGTGCGATCCGGCATTGAGGGTGTGCCCAAGGGACAGGCGGAAGCGTCAGCCGCGTTGGGCCTGTCGCGCGGTCAGCGGCTGCGGCTTGTCATCATTCCGCAGGCGATGCGCATCATCATTCCGCCGCTGACAAGCCAGTATCTCAACCTCACCAAGAATTCGTCGCTGGCGGCCGCCATTGCGTTTCCAGACCTGGTGCATGTGTTTGCAGGCACCGCGCTCAACCAGACAGGGCAGGCCATCGAGATTCTGGCGATTACGATGATCATCTATCTCGCGATCAGTCTTCTGACCTCGCTGGCGATGAACGTCTACAACGCCCGCATCCAGTTGAAGGAGCGGTGATGGCTCGGACATCCACCGTTTCCGCAAAGCCACCGCGCGGCGCCGGGCCGATTGCCTGGATGCGCGATAATCTGTTCTCGTCGCCCTTCAACACCGCACTGACACTGGCGGCACTGGGATTGCTGTGGATCACTGTGCCGCCCTTCATCAACTGGGCGTTCATCAACGCGGTGTGGAGCGGCGAGACGCGCGACGTGTGTATGGCGCCGGAGACGGGGGCGTGCTGGGCCTATATCGCAGCGCGCTTTGATCAGATCGTCTACGGTTTTTATGAAAAAGCAGAACGCTGGCGCGCCGATGCGGTATTCATCATCGGCGCCATCGGCATTTTCTGGCTGGCAACGCCAGGGTTGCGGGCCAAGCGCGCCATTGGCGCATTCATGCTCATTGCCTATCCGGTGATTTCGTATGTGCTGCTCTCGGGCGGGTTGTTCGGGCTTGATGTGGTGCCCTCGGCAAAGTGGGGCGGGCTGTTGCTGACGCTGATTGTGGCGGTCACGGGCATCGTGGCTTCGCTGCCGCTGGGCATTCTTCTGGCGCTGGGGCGGCGCTCCAAATTGCCGGTGGTGCGCATTCTGTGCATCGGCTTTATCGAGTTTGTGCGTGGTGTGCCGCTGATTACCATTCTGTTCATGGCGTCAAACCTGCTGCCGCTGTTTCTGCCCGAGGGGCTGGTGTTCGACAAATTGCTGCGCGCGCTCGTGGCTGTGGCGTTGTTCTCTGCCGCCTACATGGCGGAGGTCGTGCGCGGCGGCTTGCAGGCTGTGCCGCAAGGCCAATATGAGGCCGCTGCCTCGCTGGGGCTTGGCTACTGGCGAATGATGGGGCTCATCATTCTGCCGCAGGCGCTGAAAACGGTGATGCCCTCGATCGTCAATACGTTCATCGGGCTTTTCAAGGATACGTCGCTCGTTTCGATCATCGGGTTTTCGGATCTGCTTGGCATCATCCAGAAGGGCAATGCGGACCCCGAATGGTCCACGCCGGTGACGGCAACCACGGGTTATCTTTTTGCGGCGGCGATTTTCTGGGCCTTCTGCTTTTCCATGTCGCGCTATTCGGCATGGCTGGAGCGCAACGTGGCAGGCGGCAAGGCAGGAGCAGGCAAGACATGACAGCAAACGCAGATCCTGCAACAGCGCCGCTGATCGAGCTGAGCCATGTCAGCAAATGGTTCGGCAATTTTCAGGCGCTGAAAGATGTGAGCCTGACCGTGCAGACGGGCGAGCGCATCGTGATCTGTGGGCCTTCGGGTTCGGGCAAGTCAACACTGATCCGCTGCATCAACCGGCTGGAGGAGCATCAGGCAGGCACGATCCGCGTGAACGGCGTGGAGCTGACGCATAATCTCAAGCGCATCGACGAGGTGCGCCGCGATGTCGGCATGGTGTTCCAGCAGTTCAATCTTTTTCCGCATCTGACCGTGCTTGAGAACTGCACGCTGGCGCCGATCTGGGTGCGCAAGATGCCCAAGGCGGCTGCAGAAAAGGCGGCGATGGAGTATCTCGACCGCGTGCACATTGCCGATCAGGCGAAGAAATATCCCGGCCAGCTGTCGGGCGGGCAGCAGCAGCGCGCGGCGATTGCGCGTTCGCTCTGCATGACGCCGAAGATCATGCTGTTTGACGAGCCGACCTCGGCGCTTGATCCCGAGATGATCGCCGAAGTGCTGGAGGTGATGGTCGATCTGGCCGAAGGCGGCATGACGATGATCTGTGTCACGCATGAAATGGCGTTTGCGCGCAAAGTGGCCGACTGCATCATCTTCATGGCAGACGGCGAGATTGTGGAGCGCGCGCCACCCTCCGCATTCTTCGAAAACCCGCGCGAGGAGCGGACCAAGAAATTCCTGTCACAGATATTGGAGCACTAAACCTGCCCCATGAACGCGATCTTTTCTTCCGCTGACAGCGGAAAGATTTCTGCCTGTTCCTGCGCGAAGGGAACAAAGCCCAGTTTCTGATAGAGCGGCAAAGCGCGGGGGTGGTCGAGCGTGTTCGTTTGCACGATCAGCCGCTTGATGGGTTTGGCCCAGGCCAATTCAATCGCGCGCCACAACAGCGCCTTGCCGAGCGCGCGGCCCGCAAACTCTGGCAGCAATCCGAAATAGGCGAGGTCGGCTTCACCCTCGCTGCGGAAGTCGAGTTCGGCATAGCCGGCCGGCACACCCGCTACAAACAGCACCCAGATTTCCACTTTGGGATCGGAGATGATGGCGTGCAGCGCGTCGTCAGCCATGCGCAGGCGGTCATTCCAGTGATGGGGCGCGCCGACGCGGCGATAGAGATAACGATACCAGTGGAGCGGGGGATTTTCGGCGCGCAGCACGGCCAGCGTGCCACCCGCAATTTTTGGGGGTGGCATGGGCACATGCAAATTGGGTTTGGTGTGCATCTCCAGCCACGTGATCGTGACGGGAATGCCATCGTTCCGCTCGGTCATGTCTCCACCGGCAGGGCCTGGTCTGCGCCCCATTCGGCCCCCCATTCAGCCCACGAGCCGTCATAGATCGCTGCATCGCGCATGCCTGCTGCGCTCATCGCCAGCGCCAGCACCGCGGCGCTGATGCCCGAGCCGCACGTGGTAACGACAGGTCTTGATGCATCAATACCTGCTCGCGCAAACACCGACTTCAACTCGTCTGCGCTGCGCATGGTGCCGTTCGGGTTCAGCATTTCGCCGAAGGGCAGCGAGCGCGAGCCGGGAATATGTCCGCCGCGCAGGCCGGGGCGTGGCTCCGGCTCTGTGGCGTTGAAGCGGCCCGAGCTGCGCGCATCGACGACCTGTTCTGCGCGTGTGCTGATGTTGGCGAGCATCTGGTCGCGCTTGCGCAACAGAGACCAGTTGGGGCGCGGCGTGAAATGACGTTCGGAAAAGTTGGGCACTTCATCCGTCACGGGCTGGCCCGCCGTCACCCACGCAGCCAGGCCGCCATCGAGCACGGCTACATCCTTGTGGCCCATCACGCGGAACATCCACCACGCACGCGCGGCGCCGAAAATGCCGGATGTGTCATAGGCGATCACGCGGTGGCCGTCGCCAATGCCCATTTTCTTCATGCGACTGGCGAACATCACGGGATCGGGCAGCATGTGAGGCAGGGGCGACGCAGTGTCGGCAATTCTGTCGATATCAAAGAATTGCGCGCCCGGGATATGCCGCTCGGCATATTCGGCCGACGCGTTTCGATTGGCCGCAGGCATATGCCACGACGCATCAATGATGCGGATGTCGGGCGCTGTCAGGCGTGCGGCAAGCCAGTCAACGCTGACAAGCGGAGAGGGCACCTCGCTCATGCCACGCCCCCATCCAGCCATTTCGGCACAGGCAGACTTTTCGACCGCAGAAAAGCGGGATTAAAGAGCTTGCTCTGATAGCGTGTGCCGTAGTCACACAGGATCGTCACGATAGTGTGGCCCGGCCCCATCTCGCGCGCCATGGCCATCGCGCCCGCCACATTGATGCCGCTGGAGCCGCCGAGGCAAAGGCCCTCGTGCTCAAGCAGATCAAACACGATGGAGACGGCTTCGGAATCGGGAATCTGGAACGCGTCGTCAATCGGCGCGTCCTTGATGTTGGCGGTCACACGGCCCTGACCGATCCCCTCGGTGATCGAGCTGCCTTCGGATTTCAGCTCGCCAGTCTTGATGAAGGAATACATCGCCGCGCCCATCGGGTCGGCGACCGCCGTGCGGATTTTCGGATTGCGCGCCTTTAGCGCCATGGCAACGCCCGCCAGCGTACCACCCGAGCCAATGGCGCAGGTAAAGCCATCGACTTTACCATCCGTCTGGTTCCAGATTTCGGGGCCGGTCGTTTCGATATGGGCCTGACGGTTCGCCACGTTGTCGAACTGATTGGCCCAGATCGCGCCGTTCTTTTCGGACGCATTCAGCTCTTCGGCAAGACGGCCCGACCACTTCACATAGTTGTTGGGGTCTTTGTAGGGAACCGCCGGCACCTCAACCAGNNGCATCCCGGATGATGTAGAGCGCAGCGCGGTCCTTCACCGACTGGCCAGGATTCATGAACTCGCACTTGCCCAGAATGGTGCAGCCCGTCTCTTGCGACGCCCGCCGGAGCTTTACGAGGGGGGTATTCCCAATCAGGGAGAGAATATCTGGCGCCACGTTCTTGCCTTTGTGAAATAGGGGGTGGGGCACGCTATCCAGCCCGGCGGGAGCCTTCAAGTTCGGGAATTTCCCGCCGATTTCGGGTGATCCATTCCACTGGCGGCTACGTATAGCACCCAGAACAGCCAACTTCCCGCCTCCCCAACCATGCAACACCACCCGCCCGACGAGTATCTGATCGACCTTGCTGCCGGAGCTGCCAGCGACGGCGTCAAACTGCTCCTGGAAACCCATCTGGCGATGTGCCCGCCCTGCCAGACCCTTCGGGCGGATATTGAACAGGTTGGCGGCATCCTTCTGGAGGAAGAGGCCTCGGCGGGCCTGGCTCCCATGCCGGAACTGGGGTCTTTGCGCGCGCCCGCCGTCAGGATGGTCCGGCCNNTGAAACTCTTGCGCATCCGGCAGGGCATGGCCTTGCCCAATCATACCCATGAGGGCGATGAGCTGACCCTCGTTCTCAAGGGCGGCTATAAGGATGCTACCGGCCATTATCAGGCCGGCGACATCGCGCTGGCTGATGAGCATATCAGCCATCAGCCCAAGGCCGATTGGGGCGATGCCTGCATCTGTCTGACCGCTGTGGAGCGGCCATTGCGTTTCAACGGCCTGATCGCCCGCACCGTCTCGCGCCTTTTCATCCGCAATAGCTGACAGGAATTTCGCCATGCGCCTTCTCGCCGCCGCGCTTTCTGCTCTGATACTTATGGCAACGCCTGCGCAGGCTTCGTTCATTCCGCCGTCGGGCGAAATCTTCTTCAAGGCGTTCCGCGACGGTGACGAGATCGGCTTCCACAAAGTCACCTTTGCGCGTGAAGGCGACCGCATCATCGCGCGCACGCAGATCGAGCTTTCGATCTATCTCGCCTTTGTGCGCGTGTTCCACTACACGCATGACAGCACGGAAGTGTGGGAGGACGGCGCGCTCGCCTCGCTTGAAAGCCGCACCGACGACGATGGCACTGACGAGGCGGTGCGGGTGATGCGCAACGGCACCGGCCTTGAAATTGAAGGGCCTGCCTATCAGGGTGTTGGCGCCTTTGGGCTGCGACCGACGTCCTACTGGTTCAAGGATTTTGTGTCACAACGCGAAGTCCTCAACACCCAGACGGGCAAGATCATGCCCGTAACGATCCGCAGCGAAGGCGCGGAGACCCTCATGCTTAACGGCACAGCAGTTGAAACCGAACGCTATTTCGTGGAAGAGCTGAAGCTCTATCTGTGGTATGACGCGCGCGGCCAGTGGGTACGCTCCAGTTTCGATGCGCGCGGCACAGCCATTGAGTATGTCATCGGCAACTACAACTGAGTTGAGCGGGTCTTGATGGCGGGCATTTCGCGGGGTAACGGCAACACACGCGTACGCCCGGTCGTCTGGATTACTGGCGCCAGCACCGGCATAGGTGCGGCACTTGCCCGTGAAATGGCGCGACAGGGTTATGTTGTCGCGGCCTCTGCGCGGAAGATCTCTGAACTCAAGACACTGGAAAGCGATGCGGCGCGCCTCAAGGGCGCCATCCGCGCCTATCAATGTGACGTCGAAGACCGGCTCGGCATGCAGCTGACGCATGACAACATCGTGCGGGAGCTGGGGCCGATCAGCATCGCCATCTTCAATGCGGGGGTCTATCTGCCGCTTGATGGGCGCAAGATCGACAGTGCGCTCTTCCGCAAATCTTTTGACGTGAATGTCATGGGAGTGGTGCACGGTCTGGAGGCCGTCATTCCGCCGATGGTTGCGCGTCAAAGCGGCCGCATCGTGATTGTCTCGTCGGTCACGGGCTATGGCGGGTTGCCGACATCATCGGCCTATGGCGCCACGAAGGCGGCCCTCATCAACATGGCGGAGTCGCTGAAGTTCGACCTCGACAAGGCCAAGGTCGGCATTCAGGTGGTCAATCCGGGTTTTGTGAAGACGCC
>DEIC01000125.1:51084-52425 GCA_002352285.1 Alphaproteobacteria bacterium UBA2784
ACAACACTGTAAAGCGCTGTCAGCGCGATCACCACGGTCGTCGTCTGCTGGGGCAGGCTTGCGTCAAAGCCGAGTGCGCCAAGCGCGATCAATGCCGGACCCGCTGATAGCGCGCCCGCAAACTTTGAGGCGATGCTCCATAGGGCGAAATAAAGGCCCGCGCGCTCGCCGCCGCCTGCTGCCGTATCCGCATCAATCACATCCGCCTGAATGGAGGCGGGGAGTGACAGGTCAGCACCCAGCGCCAATCCGCTGAGCGTGCAGATCACGGCAAAAATCATCGGATCGCCCAGCCACACCGCAACGGGCGTGAAGATGAAGATCGCACAGGAGAACATCATCGCACGGCTCCATGCGTGATGTTTCTCCCACCGGCGCGAGAGGCGCATCCAGACGGGCACCGAGAGCAGCCCCGCAAGGAAGTAGGCAATCAGCAAAGGCCCCGCCAGTTCCGGCGCACGCAGGGCGTAGGTGACAAACAGGATGAAAAGCGACACCGGCAATCCATTCGCCAGGCCATTCACAAGATAGGCCGCAATCAGGCGGCGGAAGTGCCGGTTCTGCGCAATGATGCGCCAGCCGCCGCCCGATCCTGCGTCAAGCCCGTGATGATCATCGCGACGCGCGGGAAGGCGGTCAGGCACCTGGCGAAGGCACAGCCAGATCGTGATGGGCAACAATATGCCAACTGCCCACGCGATGGATGAAACACCCGTGGCGCGAGACTGCGTGATGGAAGTGACCATCTCAGGCAACAAGATGGCGGCAAGCGTGCCGATGAGGATTGTTGCCTCACGTGCGCCAACGATGCGTGTGCGCTGGTGGTAGATGTCGGAGAGTTCGGCGCCCCATGCCGCATAGGGCACGATCACCATGGTCCAACCGACCGTCATTACGGCTGACCAGATCAGAAAGTGCGTTGCGTCTGCGTCTGCGGGCGGCGCAAACAGCATCACAACACCTGCCAGCACCATGGGCGTTCCCGCAATGATCCAGGGTTTGCGGCGGCCAAAGCGCGTGCGCGTCCTGTCGCTGAGAAAACCTGCGACCGGATCGGTGATGCCGTCAAAGAGGCGCAGCGCAATCAGCGCAAAGCCCATCACCGAGGTGGAAACGCCAAAGACCTCGATGTAATAGGCGGGCAGGATCACGTAGAAGGGGATCGTCAGCACAGCCAGCGGCATCGCTGGCAGCGCATAGGCCCAGATCACTTTGCGCGAAAGCGCCTCTGCCTCAGCCACGGTGGAAGACTGTCTGCTCGACGTCGATGGATTTTGAACGGAAGCCAGCTTCGCAGTAGGCAAGGTAATATGTCCAGAGCCGCTTGAAGCGCGCATCGAA
>DEIC01000125.1:52432-52635 GCA_002352285.1 Alphaproteobacteria bacterium UBA2784
CGGCGATAGCCCTCGAACCATTTCTCATCAATCGTGATGACCTGAAGTCCGGCGGCACCGCCCGGCTTCAGGATTTCATGCAATTTCGCAAAATAGCCCGGCCAGTATTTTTCGCCGACGGCCTCAAACATCTCAATCGATATGGCGCGATCATAGGCGCCTTTCAGATCGCGGTAATCGCAGTATTCCAGCGAGACCTTCTC
>DEIC01000125.1:52692-59419 GCA_002352285.1 Alphaproteobacteria bacterium UBA2784
TAGGTCATCGAAGGGTCGAGCCACAGGCGGTAAAAATCATTGCCCAGATCGTAATGCGCATGAATGTTGCGCTCTGAACCCTTCTTCGTGTTGGGGCGCAGGAGATGTTGAAGGCGCGCCACCGCATTCACCAGCCATGTGCCACGCGAAACGCCGCCCATCGCCTCAGCATTCAATGATGCGACGTAAAGCACCTGCGCCACATCGGGGCTCTCCCACAGGCCATCCAGATAGGCTTCCGCAAAGCCAAGGCTGCCGCCGCGCAGGGCACGTGAGAACATGCGCCAGTCGCGCACGTCAATCACACCCTCACCGCCGGGCTGACTGCCGGCAAAGCGGAAACTCCTGCCATCGGGAAGGTTGATGCGCAACGCGCCGATCGCGAGTTGCGACATCGCCTTCAAGGCAAGGCGCGCTGCAATCGGCAGTCGGCGCATGCCGCGCGCAACGGTGGCGGCCGGAAAGGGCTCTGGCATGGTCTGATCGGTCATGGCGTCATGCTTTCGGGCGAAGCGAGGGCAGGGGAGATGGTTGCAAGGCTGATCGTTGGATCAGGCTTTGGCGTGCGTGGCTGAAGCTTTGCGCCCTTCCACCACAGGCGCAGTGCCTGTGTGTGAATGCGCAAGACAACATTCAGTGTCATCAGGGGGTGACGCAGCACGGCCTTCAGGATTTCGCGCGAGGTCAGCGCCCTTCGCTCACCGGCCTGTGTGGCGACAAGGAGCGCGCCCTCGGGATCACGCTGATGAATGGCGACGGAAAGCTTTTTGCCGGGGACGCGCAAGGAGAACGCATACGTCGCCTTCATGCCGATGAAGGGCGAGACATAGAACGTCTTTTCCGCTTCCTGCGAGATCAGGCCGTCGCTGCCGGCG
Source organism: Alphaproteobacteria bacterium UBA2784 (assembly GCA_002352285.1). GTDB lineage: Bacteria > Pseudomonadota > Alphaproteobacteria > Micropepsales > Micropepsaceae > UBA2784. Next base: position 53,568 of record DEIC01000125.1, read on the forward strand.
GGCGCGACATAGGTGTGCGTCTCGCCAAAAGTGTTGTTGACCTCGTAGATCACCGCAACGCAGGCGCCGCCGGGCGAGAAGACGTAGTAGATCGAGATCGGATTGAAGACGAAGCCGAAAAGGCGCGGGAAACAAAGAAGGCGCACCGCACCCACATCCATCGCAAGACCTGCATCGCGCAAGACACGCATGACCCAGGGGCGCAGGGGCGAACCATCACGAAAACCATGATCGGCGTCGTGGAACGACAACAGGCCGAAGCGATTATGGCGGAGGAAACGCGACACGTTCCCAGCCGCCGGATCGTCAATGTCCACCAGCAGCGAGAAGACACGATAGGAAAAGCGGTGGCGGAACGGTTTCAGCCGCGCGTGCATCACGCGCCCTTCATAGAGCGCGGGTGGCGGCACCTGCATTGGTGCATATGCCGTCATTCGGCAGCCTCCGCCATCGCAACAGAGTGAGCTGCAAAAATGCGTGGACGGGCGATGCCATGCGGCAGAACGCGACCGCCCAGAGCGCGCGCGACCTCCAACCCTGCGGTCAGGCCATCTTCGTGGAAGCCGTGGCCACACCAGGCGCCACAGTACCAGCTGTTGCGCTGCCCTTGAAGCGAAGAGAGACGCTGCTGGGCGTTGAGCGCATTCTGATCGAACTGGGGATGGTCATACTCAAACTTTGCAAAGGTAAGGCGCGGCAATGGCGGCTCGGCCGGGTTGAGCGTGACAAACAGGGGCCGCGACGGATCAAGATTTTGCAGCCGGTTCATCCAGTAGGAAACGGCAACAGGCGCGCCCTCATCCGCACCGGTGCGGCGCAGATAGTTCCATGCCGCCCACACCTTGCGGCGGCGGGGCATCAGCGTGGTGTCGCGGTGCAGCCAGGCTGTGTTCGGCGCATAACGCACCGCGCCAAGCAGTGCGTGCTCGTCAGGCGTTGCATCCGTCAAGAGCCGCAGCGCCTGATCGCTGTGGCAGGCAAAAATGATCTGATCGAATTCCTCGGTGTGACCTTCGAGCGCAACGCGCACTGTCTTCTCGCCGCGCGTGACGGCCTTGACTGGCGTGGCCGTTGCAATCCGTAGGGGCAATGCGGCGGTCAACTTCGCCACATATTCTCGTGAGCCGCCAGTGACAGTGCGCCATTGGGGCCGGTCGAAATCGATCAACTTGTGGTTTGCAAAGAAGCTGAGGAAGCTTTCCGCCGGGAACGCCAGCATTTCGCTTGCAGGCGTTGACCATATGGCAGCGCCCATCGGCAGCAGATAGTTCTCGCGGAAAGCCTTGCCCAGCTTGCGGGCATCAAGCCACGCGCCAAGGCTTTGCCCGCTTGCTGCGCCGTTCGCCAGATCACGCCGTGCAAAGCTGTTGAACCGCAAAATGTCGATCCACATTGCATGGAAATTCAGCTTGAGCAGATTGCGGCGCTGGGCGAAGAGGGTCTTCAGGCTTTCGCCGCTCCATTCCAGACGGCCCTGATCGAGGGACACCGANNCGCTTACCCTCGTAATCGACATCAACCGTGTTGGCGTGACCGCCCAGGCGCGCATCCTTTTCAAACAAGGTCACGTCGTGCGTCGGCGAGAGTGACCACGCCGCACCCAGCCCGGATATGCCGGATCCAATGATGGCAATGCGCTGGCGCGCCGGAAGTTTTGTCATTTCAGGCGGCCTTTTTCAGTTCGCTGAATGCCTCAAGCGCGCGCTTGCGCCCGATGGCAAGATCCATGCAGGGATGCGGATAGGTTTTTCCCAGAACAACGCCCGCCTGGCTCAAAACGCTCTCAGGAGCATCCCAGGGCGCGTGGATGTGGCGGGCGGGCACGTTCGCCAGCTCCGGAACAAAGCGGCGGACATAGGCGCCATCGGGATCGAATTTTTCGCCCTGCAGCGCCGGATTGAAAATGCGGAAGTAGGGTGCAGCATCAGCACCGCAGCCCGCGACCCACTGCCAGCTGGCAGAGTTGTTGGCGAGGTCGGCATCAACCAGCGTGTCCCAGAACCATTCGGCCCCGCGCCGCCAGTCGATCAGCAGGTGTTTCACCAGAAACGAAGCCGCAATCATGCGCACGCGGTTGTGCATGGTCCCCGTCTGCCAAAGTTCACGCATGCCCGCATCTAAAATGGGAATGCCCGTCTGGCCCTTCTGCCAGATGGACAGGGCCTTCAGGTCATCAGACCAGGGGAAGGCGTCAAACTCGCCGCGCAGATTGCGTTCCGGCAAGTCGGGCGTGTGAAAAAGGAGGTGAGCTGAAAATTCCCGCCAGCCAAGCTCGGCAAGAAATTTTGCGGCGTTGCGCTCCAGCGATGGTGATACTGCGGTGGCATGTTGCACCGCGTGCCAGACGCTGCGCGCGCTGATCTCGCCAAAATGAAGGTGAGCCGAAAGGCGGGAGGTGCCGTCAATATCCGGCCGGTCGCGCATGTCCGCGTAGTGGCCAAGCGCACCATCAAGGAAACTGGCAAGCCGGTCGCGGGCGCCAGCCTCGCCAGGCGTCCAGCTTGCGCGCAAACCATGTGCCCAGTCAGGCTTGACGGGCAGGAGCTTCAACGCCTCGAGCGACAGCGATGCAGATGCGTGTTCTGCCGCATTGAGATGCGCAGGAGCTGGAAGCGGCAAACGCGGTGCGGGCGCGGCAAGGCACGCGCGCCAGAAAGGCGTGAACACGCGAAAGCCGGTGCCACTTCCGGTTTTGATGGCGGCGGGATCAAATAGAAGTGAAGCGTTGAAACCGTGGGCCTCTATGCCCGATGCCGTCAGACGCGCGCCAAGAGATTTATCTGCACTTGCAGGAGCAGGTTCAAAGCTGCGGTTCCAGTAAACCGCGCGCGCATTGAGTTCGCCGGCCAGTGTGTGCGCTTCGTCATCAAAGCGGCCGCGACGCAGGATCAGCCGCACGCCCCTTTCCTTCAGCGATGTACTCAGCGCCGCAAGGCTATGGTGAAGCCACCAGCGCGACGCACCGCCCATGCGCCAGCGACCGGGTGTTTCGTCATCAAGAATGAAGGCACAGGCTACAGGCGCGCCTGACTCGGTGGCCGCATGCAAAGCGGGGTTGTCTGCCAACCGCAGATCATTTCGGAACAACACTAGAACAGGACGTGGCATAGACCCGCTTCCCGGCAAACCATTGCAGGGAAACCGGCCTGGGCCCCGCGTTGCGTTCACGGGTTGTTACGCAATGCGGGAGCAGGTGGATCAGTGGCGATCTCACCAAATTCCGATGTGGATATTCCGCTTTCTGTGGGTATTGGTGTGAGCCTCGACATAGGCGTCAGAGGCGGTGAGGCGCGTTTTCAGCCCTGTGCGCCAAGCGTGCATCAATCCCTCCATCTCGGCGCGGCGGCGGGCATGCGATGGATCGATACCCAGATCGTTCTGCTCGGCGGGATCAAGGTGAAGGTTGAACAGCTGCGGCGGGAAGTCCTGCCACCAGACATATTTCCATTCATGGGTGCGGATCATCACCGCCCGGCAATCGCGCGGGTGACGGCGCAACATGCGGCGCGCCTCTCTGAACCCATAGTCCAGCTCTGCCACAGCACAGGAGCGGCCCGTGCCGGCTTTACTGTCGCGCAGTGCAGGGAGCAGAGACACACCTTCAAGCAAATGAGCGTGGGCGTCGCCATTGAGCGCATCAAGAAAAGTCGGGATCAGATCGATGCTTTCAACAAGTGAGGTGCTGGCGGCGCCGCGCGTGGCATCGGCCTCAGGTGAAGGATCAACGATGATGAGCGGGATGCGCATCACCTCGTCAAACATGATTTCTTTTTCGCCCAGCCAGTGATCGCCCAGAAAATCGCCATGATCGGCGGTAAAAACGATCAGCGTATCCCTGTCGCGGCCGCGTGCTTGCATCTCACGCCAGAGGCGGCCCAGATTGTCATCCAGTTCGCTGACCAGACCGCGATAGCAGGCGCGCACGCGTTCGATCACCTCATCGCGCGCGAAAGTCACGCACTCTTCCTGCGCGCGATAGGCGGCCAGTGCGGGATGGGGTGCGTCACGTTCTGCCACCGTGCGATTGATGGGGCCTTTGCCGTCATGCATTGCGTGATAGGGCGCAGGCGCGAGCATCGGCCAGTGTGGCTTGATGTAGGAGAGATGCAGCGCCCACGGCTTTTCACCCATCTCATCCATGAAGGTGAGGGCGCGGTCAGTGTGATAGGCGGTTTCCGAGTGCTCCTTCTTCACACGCGCGGGCAGATGCGCATTGCGCATCCACCAACCGCTGACGCACTCACCCTTCTCATCAAGGGCGCTGTTGGCAAACGCCTCCCACGGGTTCTCGGCGTCGTAGCCATTTGCACGCAGAAAATTGTTGTAGGCGCTGTCGGCGGGCGGGGCGACGTGGCCCTCGTGCCGGTCGAAGGGTTCAAAGCCGCCTTGACGCAACAGCACACCGTGCGGCGAAGCCGGGTCGATACCCAGCCGTTCAAGCCCGGCCATATCAGGCACAACATGGCTTTTGCCGCACAACGCCACACGCAGTCCCAATGGCCGCAAATATTCTCCCAGGGTGCGTTGCTGGACCGAAAGCGGCACCGAGTTCCATGTCACACCATGGCTCGACGGATAACGGCCGGTATAAAACGAGATGCGTGAGGGACCGCAGACGCCGGACTGGCAAAAGGCGTTTGTGAAGCGCACGCCGCGCGCGGCCAGCGCATCAATGTTGGGCGTCCTGACCGGCGAATCGCGATTGAAGGCGCTCACATGATCCCAGCGCAGCTGGTCGCTCATAATGAAGAGAATGTTGCGGATTTTCGTCATGACCGCATTGAACCGGCCAGCTCACAAAAGGGCAAGGGAAGTTGATGCGGCCGCTTGCCAAGACCGGCTTTGCGCGCGACCATGGCGGCGCTGTCATTCACAGAGGTCCGCGCTTCCATGTCTAACGCCGCCAGTTCGCCGCAAACCATCTTCCCGCCCGCGGAAGCCCTCATTCCCGAGACCAATGTTCACGCGCCGCAAGGCGACGCCTGGACCATGGATGTGCGCGACATCGACGTCTCTGACCCGGCGCTTTTCCAGAACGACACGCTGTGGCCCTATTTCGCGCGACTGCGGCGCGATGATCCCGTCCACTTTTTCGAGAACCAGCCTTACGGCAAGTTCTGGTCGATCACGCGGTACAAGGACATCATGGCGGTTGATACCAACCATCAGGTGTTCTCGTCGGAAGCCTCGCTGGGCGGCATCACGATCCGCGATCCGCAGGAAGAGTTGCGGCTGCCCATGTTCATCGCCATGGACCCGCCCAAGCATGACCAGCAGCGCAAGGTGGTGAGCCCCATCGTGGCGCCGGAAAATCTTTCCAAGCTGGAGGCGACCATCCGCAGCCGCGTGTCAAAGATCTTCGATGACATGCCGGTGAATGAGGATTTCGACTGGGTCGATCACGTGTCGATCGAGTTGACGACGCAGATGCTCGCCACGCTGTTCGATTTTCCGTTCCATGACCGGCGCAAGCTGACGCGCTGGTCGGATGTGGCGACGGCCGTTCCCGGTCACGGCATCATCGATACGCAAGAACAGCGCATGCAGGAGCTGTGGGAGTGCGCCGAGTATTTCACCAATCTCTGGAACCAGCGCGTGAATGCCGAGCCGGGCAATGATCTCATCTCGATGCTGGCGCATGGCGAGTCCACGCGGAACATGGACAAGCGGGAGTTCCTGGGCAATCTCATCCTGCTCATCGTTGGCGGCAATGACACAACGCGCAATTCGATCACGGGCGGCGTTCTGGAGCTGAACCGCAATCCGGGCGAATGGAAAAAGCTCAAGGCCAATCCTGATCTCATCCCCAACATGGTATCGGAAATCATCCGCTGGCAGACGCCGCTTGCGCA
>DEIC01000125.1:59447-62574 GCA_002352285.1 Alphaproteobacteria bacterium UBA2784
CTGCGCATCGTGTGGGAAGAGATCATGAAGCGCGGCTTCTTCCCGAAGGTGGTGGGCGAGCCGGAGCGCGTCTATTCGAACTTCGTGAAGGGCTATTCAAAGCTGCCGGTGCGCGTTTCTGCATGACGACAGAAGGGCGGCCTGCAGCATCCATTCTTGACGGGTTTGCGTCAGCGCTTGAGGCCTGTTCCGACTTGCAGGCCGTGGCGGCGCTATTTGGCGAGACGTTGCAGCCGCTGCATTTCAGCGCATCCGCCTGCGGCGCGTTTCTTCCATCCGGTACCGGGCCTGTTCCGCATTTCTATTTCCAGAACTGGCCAAAGGGCTGGATGGAGCTTTATCAGGAGCGGAACTTTGTCGCCGTTGACTATGGCGTTGCAGAGGCGCGGCGCAGGATCGAACCCTTCACCTGGAATGAGGCAAAGGCAGAACGCAAGCTCAGCCGGGCTGAGATAGAATTGTGGGATGTTGTCAATGAATGGGGGTGGCATGACGGCTATTCCGTGCCGATCCACGGTCCGGGTGGCTATTTCGCCATTGTGACGATGGCATCTACCTTCACCCGCATTCCGCAGGAACTGCGCCTCACGCTGCGCATGCTCGCCCTTTTGACCCATGACCGCTGTCGACGGCTGGCAGGCAAGCGGTTGGTGGGCGACCTTGCGTCGCCGCTGACGGCTCGGGAGCTAGAATGCCTGCGCTGGGTCGCGGCAGGGAAAACCGACAACGAAATCGGACTCATCATGGGGCTCAGCCCCAATACTGTGAAAACCCACCTCGATGTCGCGCGGCGCAAGCTCGATGCCGCGAACCGGTCACAGGCCGTGGCGCGCCTGATTTACGCGGGCCTTTCCTGATCCATCGGCTGTTCGGTTGCGCTCCCGGGAATGTGAGCGGGAACTGCTTGACATCGACACTTGATTGAACGTTCAATCAACAAGGGTCAGATGGGGGAAAACATGGCCGAAGCCGATCCAAACGTCGCAATTGACAAGGGACTGAAAGCCAAGACCGGCAAGGGATTGGCAGACTGGGTTACGGTGGCGCGCAAGGCACCTGTCAACGGCCATATGGCCGTCGTGAGCTGGCTGAAGGCAACGCATGGACTGGGCCACGGCCATGCCAATTCCGTCGTCCATGCCCTCAATGCCTCGTCGGCGAGTGCGATGGACGAGGATGATCTTGCCGCCGCCATGTTCGCGGGGCCAAAGGCCGCCATGAAGCCGGTGCACGAGGCAGTGCTGGCTGCACTCAAGTCGTTGGGGCGCGATGTCGAACTCGCACCCAAGAAGGGTTATGTGAGCTTCAGGCGCAACAAGCAATTTGCGCTCGGCCAGCCCTCGACCAAAGACCGCTATGATCTCGGTCTCGTGCTGAAGGGCACGGTACCCGGCGGGCGGCTGGAGGCGGCAGGCAGCTGGAATGCGATGATGACGCATCGTGTGCGTCTTTGCGCGCCGAAAGATGTTGATGCGCAGGTCAGGAAGTGGCTGCGGCTGGCCTATGAGGCTGCGTAATCCATGCCGCCCGCCAATCAGGCGACACGCCAGCGTATCCTGATGACGGCGATGGAGCTCTTCTGGGAGAAGGGTTTCAACTCAACATCCATCTCCGACATTCTCAGCCGCTCCCAGCTTCACTCGGGCAGCCTCTATCATTTCTTTCCCGGCAAGCAGGATCTGCTGGTCGGCGTGCTGGAGTTTTACCGGGATGGCATCCGCGAAAACCTTCTCGACCCGGCATGGAAGGGCGTGGACGATCCGATTGAGCGCATTTTTGCCTTGCTCAATGGCTATCGCATCCAATTGGTGCTGACTGATTGCACCTATGGATGTCCGATCGGCAACCTTGCCCTTGAGATCCACGAGCCGGATCCGAAGGTGCGCGAACTGCTCGCCGCCAACTTCACCAACTGGTCGCGGGCCATCGAAGAATGTCTGCAGAATGCCGGGCCGCGCATTGGGGCCGTTGACCCCCGCGCGCTTTCTGAATTCGTGCTCACCGTTATGGAGGGCGCGATCATGCAGGCCCGCACCTATCGCGATCTTGGCTGTTTTGACCGCAATGTTTCGATGCTGCGGAACTACTTCGCGCTGCTTGAAGATCAGGCGCGCCAGAACGAGGGGAAAGTGTCATGACGCTGGACTGGATTGCTGTTGTTGCCGCAGGGCTTTCGGCATTTGTGCTGGGAGGTCTCTGGTATTCACCGCTGTTGTTTGCGAAGGCCTGGCAGCGCGAGGCCGGTGTTTCAGACGAAGCGCTGAAGAATGCCAATCCCGCCATCATCTTCGGCGGCGCGGCAGTGCTGTCGGTCATCGCGGCAGCCATGTTTGCCTATTTTCTTGGCCCGAAGCCGCCTCTCGATGTTGCTTTGTTTGCTGGCGCAACAGCGGGCCTATGCTGGGTCGGCACCAGCTTTGCCATCAACTATCTCTTTGAGCGGCGCAGTGTGAAGCTGTTCCTCATCAATGGCGGCTATCACACGCTTCAATTCGTGCTCTATGGCCTTGTCCTCAGTTTGCTCGGATGAGTTGGCCCATGAGAACCGTGCGGACGCTTGCATGTCTTGCTGTGGCTTTCTGTGCGCTGCTTGTGGCGGTCAAAGCGGATGCGGTTGACAATGCCCCCGGGCCGACGAGCGGTGTCGAACAGCTGCGTCACATGGTGGGGGCGTGGCGCGTCGAGACCCGCTTTGTCCAAGAGGATGGCAGCGACACAGAGCCATTTGCCGGCACGTATCACTTCAACTGGGTGATTGAAGACCGGGTTCTGAGCGGCGTGAGCGAAATTCCGGCAATCGGTCAGAAATCTGCTGTTCTCTTCTATGTGCGCCCGGCGACCGGTGAAATTGAAATGGTGAGCGTCGGCGCTGATGGCAAATTGTGGGTCATGACAGGCCGCGACGGCGAAGAAGTCCGGAGCACGCCGGATTATCCCACTACAGACGGTGGCACCGTGCGTCTGCGATTCACCCGCTTTAATGTCCAGCCGGACAATTTTGAGTCCCGGATGGAATGGTCTGCGGACCAGGGGGTGAACTGGTCGAAGGGCAATCACCAGCGCTTTGAGCGCTGCACTGATGCACTTCCGTGCTGAAGACCCGCGACTGAATGAATGGCTCCCCGGG